>JACDAR010000196.1 GCA_013695335.1 Rubrobacter sp. | reverse complement strand
AGCGCGATGGCGACCGTCGGCGCGAGCGCCGAGGCGCTTGCCTCAGCCCCGCGCAGCCCGACCTCCTCCTGCGACGTCGCAACCGCGAAGATGGTTGACTCGTGGTCTCCCATCGCCCTGAGCGCCTCGTACATCACGAAAACGCCGATGCGGTCGTCCATCGCCTTGCCGAAATAGTTGCCGCCGACCTTCTTCAGCGTCCGGTCCATGGTCGCGTAGTCCCCGACGCGCACCTTCTCCTTCACCTCGTCGGCGGGCATCCCGAGGTCAACGAAGAACTCGTCAGCCTTCGGGGGCTTCGGTGTGTCCCCACGTTGCAGATGCGGGGGCTTGCGGGCTGGCTGGAGCGCGCCGCGCAGCGCCGTGCCGTCTGCGGTGGTCACGATCACGCGCTGGGAGGTCATGTTCGCGGGATCGTGGCCGCCGAGCGTCTGGAGACGCAGGAAACCTTTGTCGTCTATGTACTTGACCAGGTAGCCGATCTCATCTGTGTGCGCGGCTATCATGACGCTGGTGTCGCCGCTTCCGTGTTTCGTCCCGATGACGCTGCCCATGGAATCCGTGCGGACCTCGTCCGTCAGGTTGCCGAGCTCTTCGCGCGCGATCTCACGCTGTTGCTCCTCCCGGCCGGATACGCCGGGGGTCTCGATCAAACGCCGCAACAGTGTCTCGTTGAGTGCCATGCTTTTCTCTTTCCGTGGAAGGCGTGGACCCGGTGAGCGTACCAGCAGCCCTGGAGAGCGTCAAAGCGTCTCCGGGACCGCTGGTCTCTTATGAATGTGCGTCAGGGAGCCGGGTTCTCCACGAGCGCGCTCCCGCCACCCCGGCGGGCGGGCTCGGCCGCCGCCTGCACGGTCCCTCCCGGAAGGAAGGCGATGCCGGTGGCAGCCCCGATCTCTGGCGTCGAGGTGAAGCTTTGTCTGTGCTCGGACTGTAGGGGTACGACCTCGGGCGTGTTTAGGAAAGCAGGCTCGGCCGATGTGGTCGCCGTGTTGCGCTGCGACGCTCTGGGCTCGGCTATCGCCTGCGGGAGGGTCATGCCGAAGTCCAGGTGGTTGACGAGGACTTGCAGAACGGTCGTAATGATCGTGGACCCTCCCGGCGACCCGACCGCGACTATCGGGTGTTCGCCGCGCATGACTATCGTGGGGCTCATGCTGCTCCTGGGGCGCTTGCCACCGTCGGGGGAGTTGGCGAGCCCTGGCGTCGCCTCGAAGTCCGTAAGCTCGTTGTTGAGGATGAAGCCGTAGCCTGGGACCGTGATCGCACTCCCTCCCGTCTGCTCGATGGTGAAGGTGTACGAGACGACGTTGCCCCACTTATCCGACACGGTGAGGTGCGTCGTCGAAGGTCCCTCGACGGCCGTGGACGCTTTCATGCTGACGCTCCCTGAACCGCCGTCATAAGGGTAGGGGTCTCCGGGAGCGACCGGGCTCTGCGCCGCCGTCTCCGTGATGAGCGAGCGTCGCTCCGCCGCGAAGCCGTCGGAGAGCAGGCCCTTGAGCGGCACGTAGAAGACGTAACCCGGATCTCCGAGGTACGCGCCCCGGTCGGCGAAGGAGTAGCGGGAGGCTTCGAGATAGTAGTGGAGCGCGTCGTCGCGGTCGAGGGTGGCCATCTGGTAGCCCTCCAGGATGTTGAGAGCCTCACCCACGGTCGAGCCGCCGGATGAGGGCGGCCCCATCCCGTATACGTCCAGGCCCCTGTACGAGATGGAGGTCGGCGCCCGCTCGATGGACTTGTAGTCTGCGAGATCCTGCGTCGTCATGAGGCCGGGCCGCACGTTGCGATCCGCATCGGCGGCGACCGGTGGATTTTGCACGGCGTCCACTATGGCACGGGTGGTTCGGCCCGAGTAGAAGGCGGCGTCGCCCCCGTCGGCGATGCGGCTGTAGGTCGCCGCGAGGTCGCGGTTGCGGAACGTCGAGCCGACGGCCGGCGCTTTTCCTTTCTTCAAGAATGTCTCGCGGGTCGAGGTGAAGTTACTGAAACGCTCGATGTTTTCCAGCGTCTGCTGGCGGTAGGTCTGGTCCACGGTGAAGCCGCCGTTGGCGAGTTGGATCGAAGGTTGCAGCAGCTCCGAGAGGGGCTTCGAGCCAGAGCCATACTCGTTGAGGGCGAGCTCCCAGCCCCGGATTGTACCCGGAACCCCGACGCCGAGGCCGCTAGTGACGCGCTCTTCGAAGGGTATCGGCTGTCCCGTCGCGGGATCTATGAAGCTGTCCGGCTGGAAAGCCTCAGGGGCCGTCTCGCGGCTGTCTATCGTGGATACGCTCCCGTTACCGGCGTCGTAGACGACCATGAAGCCGCCGCCGCCGATGCCGCACGAGTACGGTTCGGTGACGCCAAGGGCCGCTGCCGTGGCGACCGCCGCATCAACCGCGTTGCCGTCGTTTTTCAAGACCTGCATCCCCACCCGCGAGGCGTCCTGGTCTACCGTGGCGACGGCGCCGCCCGTTCCCGTCGCGGTCGGCTGCTTGGGCGTCTCATTCTTGGGCGCGCTGGAGGCGGGCTGGGCGAGAACGAAGATGGCGAATATCGTGAACAGGGTGGCGAGCAGACGGGCGGACGGACGTCTCATACGTTCTCCTTCGTGGGCTGGCGTGAATGTCGAAGCATGTAGTCGTTCCGTTTTTCGAGGATGGGCTGCGAGCCGTATCTCGCCATCAGCATACCCGGATGACCTGTTCTGGTTTGTGCTGGAGGGCATTCCACGCAGGCTTTGCTCTCTCATGTGCGGATCGAATTCCCTTCCGGGCGCATCATAGCATGAGAGGTGGAAACAGTTCCCATCCTTCGCGGGTCTGTTTCGTCCGCCAAAGGATGAAGTGGTGGAAGAAAGACCCCCAAAGAATTTGCCTGTAAATGGCGTCCCGGACGAACCCGGGACGCCGATGATGCTGTGAAGGGAGCCAGGCCGCTACGGGAGGAGCAGGGAGCTGCCGTAGATGTCCTGGTCGAGGCCGCCGCCGTTGCCGCAGTTGTCGCCGGTGAACGGCGCGTCCCGGCGGGCGAGGGGCCCGTCGTCCCTGGACTGCGTGTTCTTGCCGAGGTCGGTGCGGCATTGCCGAACGTCGAAGCCGTCCTGTTCCTCTTCGCGCGGGTCCGTGCCGGGGACGACGTTGCGGTTGTCCGTCCAGCTCATGTAGGCGCGGAGCGGGCTATCCGGGTCGTCCGGGTCGGTGTTGGCGAGCGAGATCCAGTTGTAGTCCCCCTGGAAGGGGATGTCCCGGCTGCCGAACATCTCGTACTCTGACTGATGCCCGGTGCTCGACACCTTCCTCGAGTCGGCCCAGTTGGTACCGTTCCCGGAGTGCGAGAAGAAGGAGTTCACCTCGTTGGTCCCCCGTGGCGATACCGCCGCCGCCGTGTTCCCGATCGGGCGCTGCACGGAGTAGGCCGGGTCGGTACGGCTGTCCTGCCAGACCACGGCGACCTGGCCCCGGAAGGCGTCAATATCGGAGAAGAACTGGTGTCCCTTCGCATTGGCGTCCACGGCCTTCGGAGTGCTCCAACTCCGGCCGTTGTTGGTAGTGCGGATGACGTAGACCAGCGATTGTCCCACCGTTTCGGCGCCGGTCGAGGTGAACGAAGTCTTGCTCGGCTCGGTGCTGCCCGGGCGGATGGCGTTGTACGTCAGGTAGACGCCAGGAAGCTCGCCGCTCTGGTCGGACGTCGACCGCGGTTCGAGCGGAACGCGGTGGAACACGTACTCCGTCGGGCACACGTAGGGACCGTCGCCACAGTCCCGCGCCCCACTGTCGGAAGGATAGTACTCCCGGATGTTGCGGATAAGGTGTGGCTTGCCGAAGTTGGCCCCTCCATCCGTGGAGCGGTTGAAGGCGAGGCTCGTGCTATCGTTGCCGACGGGAAAGGTCCGGTAGGTGATGTACACGTCGCCGTCGTGCTCGATGGCGACGTCGCAGCCCTGCACCGAGCCTATGAGCCCGGGGGTGGAGAGCGAGACTGGACTGGAGAACGTCCGGCCGGCGTCCGTGGAACGGCTGAACAGGATGCGGTTCTGCCCGCCGCCGGTGAAGCGCGACCAGCACACGTAGACGTTGCCGTCATACCGGCCGCCGGTGCGGTCCACTTCCAGCATCGGCTTGTCCTGGAAAATTCCTCCTCCCAACCCTCGCGTCGGGGTTCCCTCTCCGACGATGCGCGTGCGGAGGTAATTCACCGGATACCCGTTATCCTGGTCCTTGGCCCCGTAGGTTGCTACGTACACGTCGCCGTTGACCGCGCCTTCCCGATTGAAGGCGATGCCGCCCACGAAGAGCTTTCCGCTATTGTCGAAGGCGGCTATGGGGTCTCCCGCGTCGGTGTGGTCTCCGTACAGCGGAGAAGCCTTCCCCTCGGCGGAGGTGTCCTGCGGGTAGCCGGGGACGAGGGAGTTGGTCCAGGTCTCGCCCCTGTCGCGGGAGAAAGCGAAACCCTGCCAGCCCGCGCCGAGGTCCGAAAGACAGTAGTCGTTCCACCCGGCAACGACGGTCTTGGGGTCCGTCGGGTCCACGACCGAGTACGGCTCGTTGGCCTGCCGCCGGCTGCCGCCGTCGTTGGAGTCCACGTCGTTGTCATCCGGGTCGTTGTCTTCCGCCCGGTTCGTGGCGTCGTTGTTGCAGTGTCTGATGCCGGCGTCCGTGCCGCCGTCGTGACGCACGTACGTACGGCCGGTCACCTTATCGTCGGTGCCGTCCGATCCCCCGATGGACGTTTGCCCGATGGCCGGGACCGCCAGGATCGCGCCAAACAACAGGCTGGCCAACACCACAAGTACTCTGCGCATCAACCCCTCCTTTCTTATGAAGCATCATCATGCTCCACGCTCACGACGACGGCCCACCAGGGAGGCGGGTTCCAGAACTACGTTCTCCGAGAAGACCGTCCCTCCATACCTCGTGAACATGGTAACGACTCTCCCGATCCCCGGCAAGATATATTCGGATATTCGTCTCTAATCGCGGCGGGAGATCTCGTAACGCAAGGTGAGGAACCGGATCTTCCAGAGGGCCAGCGTGTGGCCGGTGCGGAGCGTGCCTTCGCTATCCACGTAGACCTGGATCTCCTCTTTGACCGGCATGTACTTTACCCGCAGGGTGCCATCGGGACCACGATGAACGCGATAGTAGCCCGCGTCCCCAAATCCGTCCCCGCCGGAGACGAGCGCGAGGGAGCCATCCTGCCGGTTCTCGGGCCGCAGTACCACCGTCGCTGAGCCATCAGGAAGAGGGAAGACCACCTTCACGACCTGGCCCCCGCGTCCTGGCAACTCGCAGGTCGTATAGAAACCGGCGTAGATCACACCCCCAGTGGACCGGGAGCGCCTGAGCCATCCGGCGTATGGGGTTGTCCCCGTCGCCGGGTTTGTCAGCCGGATCACCTCGCTCGACATCCCGGCGTCGCCCGATGAACCTGGAAGGTTGAGCTGCTGGATGTTGCGGCTGACCAGGTAGATTAGGGTCTTCGGCGGATGCCTGAAGACCTTGCTCCACTCCGCCTGAACCTCCAGTTTGTGGAGAGCGGTTCTCTCGTAGAAGTCGTGGATCTCGGGCCGGACCAGCGAAGGATCAAACGCATCCCCAGCAAGCGCCTCGAAGTCCGATAAGAGGCCCGCGTCCTGGTCATCCGCGACGATCTCCAGCCCGGCTTCTTGCGCGTACTCTTTATAGAACCCCGCGCCGATTCGATGCCCACCGACTGGCCCGGCGA
The DNA here is from genome assembly GCA_013695335.1 of Rubrobacter sp. Taxonomy (GTDB): domain Bacteria; phylum Actinomycetota; class Rubrobacteria; order Rubrobacterales; family Rubrobacteraceae; genus JACDGB01. Next base: position 4,735 of record JACDAR010000196.1, on the reverse strand, counting down.
GCCAGGGCGCATCTTCGGCGTGGATCTTCCGGCCCGTGGTCATCACCCAGCGCTGGATGGCCCACTCCAGCGCGTCCCCGAGCCCTGACTCTACAGCGTTGGGACGCACGGGTTGCGTTTTTGCGATCACGCGTCAGGGTCGGTTTTTCTGGCCTCACCCGTGGCGTTCATGCCGACGTTCTCCAAAGCGCCAGCCAGCCGGGAGAGGACCCGGGACATGGGTGGGATCCGGAGGGCTGGCCGCAGGTAGCGGAGCGTCTCGCGGGCAGAGCCCACGAGGTCGCGGGTGGCGCGTCCTTCCGGCGTCTTGTCGTGGAACCAGTAAAGCAGGATCGCGAGGTGGAGGGCGTAGAGGACGTTGCCCAGCTCACGTTGTTGCTTCTCTCCGGGGGTGTCGCTCGCGCCGCGCACGGCTTCCTCGAAGACGCCGCCCATCTTCTCGCGCACGGCGGCAGTGCCTTCGCCGAGGGCGGAGAGTCGGGAGTTGGGGTCGAGGGTCCTGGCGAGGAGTGCTGACAGTGGATCACGATGGGGGGATACCTGATCCAACTTCGCAACCATAGCCGCCTCGAACCGCTGCGCCACAGTCCCCTCGGGGAGCCCATCCCGAGCCCATTCCTCCGACTCCCCAGCCAACCGCATGTACAACGCTAGCGCGAACTCCTCCTTGGACGCGAAGTATCTGTACGCAAGTCCAAGACTGGCCCCCGCCTCCCGCGCCACGTCCCGCATGGTCGTGGCCTCGTATCCCCGCTCCCCGAACAACCGGAGCGCCGCCTCCAGAATACGCTCCCGCGTCCGCATCGCCTTCGGAGTCAACCCCCGCCCCGTACCCGCCGAAACCTCGGTCATGGGATCCATCCTCTCAAATGAACGTGTTCACTTAAGAGATGGTAGGGTATTGAATCCGTAGTGTCAAGGCCGAGGGTTTTGCGTAATTTCGGGGAGTTCTCTGGGTAGAGGGTGGCTCTATCGCCAGCTACCGTTCTGTGGGCGATGGGTCATCGACGTTCGGGCATCGGCACAAAGAAAACCTGACAGGCTTCAGGCTTCGCGTTCCTCCATGCGGCGGGCTTCGAGCAGCTTGGCTGAGAGGTAGAAGCTGAGGCCGAAGTAGTAGGCGAGGTAGGCGAGGGAGAAGCCGAGGAGGGACGGGTCGATGGGGCCCGGGTTGGGCGCATCCAGGAGGATGGCGGCGTAGCTCGCGAGCCAGAGGGTGGTGAGGGTGAGGGAGAGCTTGCGGAAGGCTACGGTGCGGGTGGGGTAGACGTAGCGGATGGGGACGAAGACCAGCAGGGAGCATACGATGAGCACTGTGGCCACGGACCCCTGGCCGAGGTGGAAGACGATCACGTAGAAGGCGACCACGTTGAAGTAGCTCGGAAAGCCAAGGAAATAGTGGTCGTCGGTCTTGGCATCCACCCGGCAGAACTGGTAGCTGGAGGCCAGAAGCGGAAGGGCCGCAACCATAACGCCCCAGTACCCATCAGGCAGGTAGCCTCCGCTCCACAGGAGGACCACCGGGGCAAGCACATAGGTCATGTAGTCGACTATGTTGTCCAGGAGCGCCCCATCGAAAAACGGCAACGCTTCGCTTACCCGCAGGCGGCGGGCCAGGAGGCCGTCGGTGCTGTCTATGAGAAGTGTGATCAGCATGAGCCACAACGCCTCTATGGATTCTCCCCGGAAGGCGGCGGACAGGATCAGGAGCGTCAGCACGGCCCCGCTCGCCGTGTACAGGTGAACGAACACTGCCCTCAACCTGAACCAGGGCGGGTTGATACCTTCCTGGTGCTGTTCTTCTGTGCTAGTGGGATCTTCGGTCAAGATTCTTGCTCCGTCTCCTGAGGGCGCCACAATTACCCATGATAACAGCGCCGAACGACAAAGGCTCCCGTTTCGGTGCTTCGTAACATACTCGTCCCGACGTTCCCCGGATCACTCCCCGGGGTCACGCCGAACCGCGAGAATAGACGGGCAACAGAAAAGTCGCCGCGTAATCCATGCCCGGTGCTTCTGCTTGTATCTCGAGCTCCCAGTATGTGGGTGGCCTTTCTCCGAGCTTCGTCGGGTGGCCGTCTTCAGGCAGTGGAAAAGAGAAACGCACGCCCAGGGCGCCACGGCTTGCGGTGCTGGCGTCGGAGTAGAGTTCGTATGGGATCACGGTAGTCGTGGATTTCGAGTCGTCTGAATCGAATTTCTCGAAACGTTCCTCCACGCAACGCAGCTTCGCCTTCAATTCCTGGAGGCCCGTCATGCGGGAATTGGGCAGGAAGTACACGTCAAGCGTCTCGCCGAGGAGAAAAGGAAAGTGGGAGTAGCGAACGGCGCCTACTCCGTACCTGAGATAGTGGAGCAGCGATTTCACGAAGCGGTAGAAGACGTAGGCTACCATCAGGTCGACTATTACCGTGCCGAATCCGAAAGCCAGCATTCCAAACCAGGGAAGCTGTCCCGACACGAAGACAAGCCAGTTGAAGGGAAGCATGAACATGGCGAACAACAAAGCCCGGTAGCCCCAAAGCGTTATCCTCCGCCTGGTGTCGTCCTGGATGCCAGTTTCGTCCCACCGATGATCCCAGCGCCAGGGTTCCTCAGGATGCCTCACACGCTCCCTGCGAAGCACCGACATCCGCCGCAACCCTGCGGCGCCGTGCGTCACGAGGGCAAGACCGCCGACGACGAAGGTGCTGCAAGCTACTAGCGTCAGGTATACGGTCGTGGCGTTCACCGAGCTGTCCGCGAGGACGAGCATGGAAGTTCCCACGCCGGCGGCCACTAGCAGCACGCCGAACCCCACCGAAGGCCAGCCGTGAACCGTGGTGCCGCTCACGGTCTCGTGGTCGCTCAACCTCTGCCCGCGGGCAGGATTCGGAGTCTCCAACGGTAATGTCTCCTCGTTTTTCGGACTATACATCTTGATTATGCACGCTTTCCGGTGTCTGTATCCATAGACCGGATACGATTGATGGCGGCTGCCACCTCATGCGCCCGCGGCAGGCTCAACTCGCCAGGATGCCCCCTGAAGTTGCCCAACGAATCAAGCCTGTCATTTTCGATGGCGGCGAGCGCCGAAGCCGCCACCTCCCGCACGCCACGTTTTCCCTTCCCCGCCGCGAACCCCCCGATGATGCGGGCGACGGCCTCCGTCTGACCGGACTCGGCTAGCTGCTCCAGGTACGAGAGATCCACCCGCTCTCGTCCGATCTCGATGGTATGGAGACCCTTACCCCGCGCCGTCTCCCGCTTGCCGCGCCGCAGGTCTATAGAGGCGGGATCGACATGCCGGGCTCCAGGAAGATGCACCTCCTTTTCCCCAGCCAGCGGGGCGCGCGGCGGGAACTTCTCGCGTACTTCGCGGGCTTCGCTCGTGGCGTCGCGCGGCTCGTAGTCTTCCAGCAGGATCACGCGGTCAGCCACGTCCAGGTAGTCCCCGACGCCGCCAACGACAACGATCGTGGAGACGCCGAGCAAACGGTGCAGCGGACGTACGAGATCTATGAAGGGGGAGATGGGCTCTCTCTGGACTAACTCGCGCATACGCTCGTCCTGGATCATGAAGTTCGTCGCGCTCGTATCCTCGTCCACCAGCAGTAGCGACGTACCGACTTCCAGGGCCTCAGCTATGTTCGTCGCTTGCGAGGTCGAGCCCGAGGCGTTCGATGTGGAGAAAGTTTCAGTGGATCTTCCGCCTGGCAACTCCCCGATCATGGCCGATATATCCACCCCCGCGACGCTACGTCCATCCTCGGCCCGGATCTTGACGGCATCAGAACGCGTGACTACCAGCTCCCGACCGTCGCCAGGAACGTGGTCATAAACACCCCACGAAAGCGCCGAAAGCAGGGTGCTCTTGCCATGAAATCCACCACCCGCGATCAGCGTCACGCCCTCAGGCACGCCCATCCCCGAAGCCCCGCCCCGGTTCGGCAACTCCACCGAGACACGAAACTCATCCGGGCTGCGGAACGGCGTCGCCCCTTCCCGCAACGGAAGGTCGCTGGCCCCGCTCTCTCGCGGCAGCACCGCGCCGTCAGCCACGAAAGCCACAAGCCCCAGCGGAGGAAGGAGTCCCCGCAGATGGTCTGCGTCTTCCACAACCTCGACGTGTCCGCGGGCTGCGGTTTTATCTACGCCTTCAGGCGAGAGCGCGCGGCGCACGATCTCAGGCAGTTCATCCAGCAACATCTCGCGGGCGGCGCGGGCATCCACAGACCGGCCCCGCGCCGGGAGCCCGGCGGCCATTCGAGTCTCGATGTATCCACTCTCCACCACCATCGAGGTGCGGGGGATGACTACCTGCGAGGGACGTTGGATCTCGATCTTCCCGCTTCCCCCTGATCCCCGGTTGCCGCGAACGACAGTGTGGGCGGCCCGTCCAACCATCCGCGTCAGGAAGTCCTCGAAGGCTATCCGGCGCACGGGATTCTCGAAGAGTGTTGGGTCGAGATGGTTCTCCTTCGTACGAATCCGGATCAAGGACGGCGGGGCGAACGGGTCCCGCTGCACCCGGTCCACGAAAAGGGTGAACGTACCGAGATCGTATGAACCCTGGAGATCTTTGTACGCACCGTAGCCCTTGCGGTCTATGCGGTCGAGCGTGGACTTGAGGCGTTGCAAGTCGGCGATGCTCCTATCCCGGAGGGTCTACTTTTTGCCGCTGTTTGTCGAGGGAGGCCGGGACCATCCCGCTCAGGAGGGTGGTGGCTGCATAGAGCCGCCACTGCTCGGGGTC
>JACDAR010000347.1 GCA_013695335.1 Rubrobacter sp. | reverse complement strand
AGGTTCCGGAGCGCCTTCGACGACTCTTCCATCGGCATGTCCCTAACCAGGCCGGACGGGAGCCTGCTGCAGGTCAACCCCGCCATGTGCGAGATGCTCGGTTACTCCGCAGCGGAGCTCACGGCGGCGGATTTCACGGCGATCACCCACCCCGAAGACGTGCAGGAGAGTGTGGAGATGCTGCGTCGAGCCCTGGCGGGGGAGGTCCGCACCTTCCAGTTAGAGAAGCGCTACATCCACAAGAACGGGTCCGTGGTGTGGACATCGATGAGCACCTCGCTGGTGCGCGACGGGCAGGGAGATCCCCTCCACTTCACCACCCAGGTGCAGGATATCACCGAGCGCAAGCGGGCCGAAGAGGAGATCAGGCGTCTCAACGAGGACCTGGAGCGGCGCGTGCGCGAGCGCACGGCTAGGCTCAGGAACGCGCTCACCGAGCTTCGGGAGAGCGAGGAACGCTACAGCCTGGTTGTGGAGGGCTCCAACGACGGCATCTTCGACTGGAACGTCCGCACCGGTGAGATCTTCTGGAACGACCGGCTCTTCGAGATGGTCGGCCTCTCCCGCGGAGGGTTCACGCCGACCCTTGAGGGCTTCTTCGGGCTGATGCACCCGGAGGACCGCGAGAAGGTGAGCACGGCCCTCACGGCCCACACGGAGCATGGCGAGGAATTCGGCGTGGAGTTCCGCTTCCAGAGGTCTTCGGAGGAGGATCGCACCTGCATCATCCGCGGAAAAGCCCAGCGCGACAGGAGCGGGAATCCCTTCCGCATGGCGGGCACGGTGACGGACATCACCGAGCGCAAGCGGGTGGAGGAGGTTCTGCGCCTCAGAGACAGGGCCATCTCCGCGAGCTCAAACGGGCTGGTCATCTCCGACCCAAACCTGCCGGACAACTCCCTGATCTACGTGAACCCAGCCTTCGAAGAGATGACCGGCTACGCGGCGGAGGAGGTGCTGGGCAGCAACTGCCGCTTCCTTCAGGGCGAAGACGGGGATCAGGCGGAGGCGATAGCCGGGCTGCGCGAGGCCATCAGGGAGGGTCGGGAACACACGGTTGTGCTGCGTAACTACAGGAAGGACGGCGCCCTCTTCTGGAACGAGCTCTCCGTCTCCCCGGTACGCAACGAACGGGGGGATCTGACGCACTTCGTGGGGGTGCAGAACGACATCACGCTGCGCAAACGGGCGGAGGAGGAGGTCCGGAGCTTCAACGACACCCTGGAGCGGCGCGTCGAGGAGCGCACGGCCCAGCTCGAAGAAGCCAGGAAGGCGGCCGACGCGGCCAACCGGGCCAAGAGCGACTTCTTGGCGAACATGTCACACGAGATCCGCACGCCAATGAACGGCGTCATTGGCATGACCGAGTTGCTTATGGGCTCTGGCCTCAACGACGAGCAGCACGAGTTCGCCGAGACCCTGCGCAACTCGGGTGAGAGTTTGCTCTTCATCATCAACGACATCCTCGACATCTCCAAGATAGAAGCCGGGGCGATGAGCCTGGAGGAGATAGACTTCGACCTCCGCATGGAGCTCGAGGACACACTCCACGCGCTGGCCGAAAGGGCGCACGACAAGGGGCTGGAGCTCACTGGCTTCGTGGACCTGGACATGCCGACGGCGCTCAAGGGCGACCCTTTCAGGCTGCGCCAGGTCCTGACGAACCTGATCGGCAACGCCATCAAATTCACGGAAGAGGGTGAGGTGGGCCTCCGGGCCGAGCTGGCGGAGGAGAGGGACGAGGCTGTGCTGGTGCGTTTCGAGATCACCGACACCGGCATCGGCATGACCGAAGGACAACAGGGAAGGCTCTTCGAAGCCTTCACCCAGGCGGACACCTCCACAACCCGCCGCTATGGCGGCACGGGTCTCGGGCTCACCATCTCCAAACAACTCGTGGAACTGATGGGCGGCGAGGTTTGGGTGGAGAGCGTGCCTGGCGAGGGCAGCACCTTCTCGTTCACGGCGAGCCTGGTGAAGCAGCCGGAGCAAGCCCAGACCGTCCTGGTGCCCCGCTCCGACCTTCGGGGCCTGCGCATGCTAGTGGTGGACGACAACGAAACAAACCGCCTGATCCTCGACAAACAGGTCACCTCTTGGGGGATGATCGCCGGGTTGGCCGGGGACGCTGACACCGCCCTGCGCATGATGGGCGAGGCCCACGCCAGCGGCGCCCCGTACGACGTGGCGATCCTGGATATGCACATGCCGGACATAGACGGCGTCGAGCTGGCGAAGAGGATCAAGGGCGACCCTGACCTCTCCCCGACCCGGCTGGTGCTTCTGACCTCCATGGGGCGGCGGGACGATGCGCGCACTGCCGGAGATGCCGGCTTCGCCGCGTACCTCACCAAACCCATCCGCCAGTCCGAGCTGTACGATTGCCTCGTCACGGTCATGGGATCTTCGGAGAGGCTTCCAGACCAGAGCCCCAGGCGAACGAAACCGCCGCTTCTCACCCGCCACGATCTGCGACAGGGTCCAGGCAGGACGAGGCCCAGGGCTGGCGACCGCAGGGAGAACAGGCCCCGCGTTCTGCTCGCCGAGGACAACCCGGTAAACCAGAAGGTCGCCGTCAAGATGATCGAAAACCTCGGCTACCGGGTGGACGTGGCGGCCAACGGCACGGACGCCCTCGCCGCGGTCTCCCGCACACCCTACGCGGCAATCCTGATGGACATTCAGATGCCAGATATGGACGGCTACGAGGCGGCCAGGGAGATCCGGCGCCGCGAAAAGCGGGCGAGCCGCCGGCGCGTGATGCAGGGCTATAGCGCCCACGTACGCAGAACCCCGATCATCGCGATGACCGCCAACGCCCTTCGGGGCGACAGGGAAAAGGCGCTCGAAGCCGACATGGACGACTACCTCGCCAAGCCAGTGAGGCCAGCGGCGCTGAACACGGTTCTCGAACGCTGGGTGCCGCCGAACCTGGGTCTGCCTGAAGGCGATTCGCCAGGATCTGACGCGCCCCCCGATGGGGGAAACGGCCACACCTTTCCAGGAGAGCCCATAGACCCTGCGGTGGTGGAGAGCCTGCGCGAACTGGGCGGCGATGATGTCCTTGGCGAGCTGGTCGAGATGTTCCTCGGCGACACGGCGCCGCGCCTGGCTGCGCTTGGTAAAGCAGTCGAAGCGGGCGACGCGTCCACAGTGGAGCAGGTCGCCCACACCCTCAAGGGAAGCTCGGGCAACATGGGCGCCAGGCTCATGAGCGAGCTCGCCGCCAGCCTCCAGAACATAGGAGCCTCAGGCGACCTCTCGGATGCCGCGGGACGCGTTGGGCAACTTGAGGCGGAGTTTGCCAGGGTTCGCGCATCACTGTCCACCCTCGCCCGAGATAGTTGACATGATGCCACGAAGGTTTTGATCGCCGAAGCATCCTCGGCTTCGGGAGAGAAACGTTCCTCTCCCGAGCAACGGAACATGTGCGGTATACGACTTTCACGTTTATCGAAAAGGGCAGCCGGGTATGCCATAGTACGGCAACGTAACCTGATGTAAGGGAGGAAGACATGGATTTGGGTGGAACTATAGGCAATCTGAGCGACCAGCTTAAGAATCTGGAATTTCCGGCGAGCAAGGACGACGTGATCGCCAACCTTCAGAACAATAATGCGCCGCAGGAAGCTATAGATCAGGTCAAGAACGCCAGCCAGGATACCTTCAACAGCGCTGACGACGTAACCCAGAAGCTACAGGGCAACCAGTAGAAGAATCCGGGAAAGCTTTTCGGGCCGGGGCCTTCGGGCTCCGGCTTTTTGCATGCTCGATGCGTTATCTGCTTTCCGACGCTATCCTTTCGAGTTCCCGTTTTCGTTCTTCTCGTACTTCTGCTCCACTGCGCTCCACGCGACGCGGTGGGCGCGGCTTTCCTCTCCGTACTGCTCTTCTGCCGAGTTGAAGGCTTCTTTGTAGATCTCCTGCGCCTGTTTGGGCAGGTTGTTCTTGACGCCTTTGGGTAACTCGGTGACCTTGCCGTACGGCACTTCTACTCCTTCCGCCTATTGGACGAGGGATTCGTTGTACCCTCAGGCGCGGTATCGGAAAAGTGATCCCAACCAGACAAGCCCTCCACAACGCTTCCTCCCCGCAGAAAGGCCACACCCCGATCCGTCACCTCGCCCACGACCGTAACCGGCATACCTGACTCTTCCGAAAGCATTTTCAGCGTCCGCCCCTGTGCGGCGAGTAGCAATTCATAATCCTCGCCGCCGGTTGCCGCCAGCATCTCCGGGTTATGTTCCATGGCTTCGGCGGTTTGACGCGTGTCGGCGGCCAGGGGAAGGAGGTCAAGATCCACCCTGCAACCCACACCGCTCATCTCGCAAATGTGCCGCACGTCCGAGGCCAGCCCGTCTGAGATGTCTATGGCGACGTGAACACCCAGCCGGGCCGCAGCGATCCCCAGCCCGACCCTGGGTTCGGGGCGCAGGTGTTTTCGGATAAGACGCTCAGGGCTGCGCTCCCCGCGCTGTAGAAGGAGCAGGCCCGCCGCAGCGGCGCCGAGCTCTCCCGTCACGGCGAGCAGATCGCCGGGGCTGGCGCCTGAACGCAGCATCGGTCCGCCAGGAAGCTCTCCGAGGATGGACACGTCCACGGTCAGGGCATCGGCGCGGGTGGTGTCGCCACCCAGGGGATAAACGCCGAATTCCTGGCAGGCTTCGGCCACGCCATTCATGCAACGGAGCGCCGTCTCAGGATCTGGTGATCCTCCTGACACCAGTACGAAACGCGGCCTCCCTCCCATCGCCGCCACGTCCGAGACGTTGACAGCGACCGCCTTGTAACCAACGTCTTCGGGGGCGGCCCAGTCCTCGAAGTGATAACCGGAGACCAGCATATCCGCCGCCGCTACCCACTCGGTTCCGCCCAGCCGCACCACCGCGCAATCGTCCCCAATGGGGACCAGAACCTCGGGCGGCTGGACCGGGAGATCCCCCGAAAACCTGTGGATCACCTCGAACTCGTCCATTACGATCCTGGATCTCCCCTTCTGACTATGATCCCAGCCCCTCCACGGCGGCCCAAAGGGCATCGGAGTCAGCTTCGGTGTACCAGGTGGAGAGCGAACGCCACTCGCTTTCTGTCGCCCACAGATACTCGTCGTGGGCGCCGTCTTCCAGGCGTACCTCGCCAGCCGATACGCGGGCTATGAAGCCGACACCGGCGTACAGTTCGGGGTCGTCTGGCGCCTTCCACGGCTCGACCCGCGTCCACCAGGCGGCCTCGGGCTCGACGATCATACCCGTCTCCTCCAGAACCTCGCGCCTGGCGCACGCCACGAAATCTTCGTCCGACTCCAGCGCGCCGCCAGGGTTCTCCCACAGCCCGACTGGAGGCTTGCGGCGTCGCATGAGGAGGGCGTGGGGCTCGTCTCCATTCGGGTCAACCAGCACGGTCCCAGCCCCGAGGATGGCGTGTACGATGCCATCAGGGCGTAGCATGGGCATCGGGGGTTGGGGATCTGGCTCGTGGGGCAGAAGGGCGAGGGATCTTGCGACACCCCGAATATTCTCGGGGCTCCACCAGCTTGGTAGTTGCAGCCACTCATCCACGGTCGCCCAGCGATAATCCAGATGTTCGGGGGAGAGACGCACTTCGGGGCTGGTTGTCCGGCCAACGTAGGTGACGCTTGCCAACAGACCACCGCCAGGACGCTCCCCCACCCAGGTGGCGAGTATCCGTTGCGGGGCGATGAGAAGGACAGTCTCCTCGAATACCTCCCGCACGGCTCCGTCGCGGAAATCCTCGCCAGGCGCCAGACGACCGGCTGGCGGCTCCCAGGTTTCGGTGACGGGTCGCAGGAGCAGAAGCACGCGCCCATCAGGGAGAACAGGGAGTATGCCTGAGACGAGATCTGCCTTCATGCGCCGAGTCTATCCGTTAGGTCAACCCGCAAGATGTGAACGCATCTCGCGGGCTGCGGCCTCCGGGTCTTCAGCGTCGAGGATGGCGCGAACGACGGCGAAACCGGACGCGCCAGCCGCAGCCACCTCGGGCGCCGTCTGCATAGTCACGCCGCCGATTGCGAACCAGGGTATGGGAAAGTTGGCGCGTGAGATCTCCTGCACCAGCCTCAGTCCTCCCACATCCCCTTCTGGCTTGGTGGGCGTGGCGTAGACGGCCCCGATCCCCAGATAATCCGCGCCTTCCCGCAGTGCCTCCATCGCCTCAACCAGCGTTCCGGCGGAACGGCCCACTATTGTGTCAGGACCGAGCAAAGCCCTGACGTCCCGCGTTCCGGTGTCTTCCTGCCCAACAAGATGTATCCCTGCGGCACCTGTGATGCGTGCCAGCTTCACGTCGTCGTTGACGGTAAAGATCGCACCTTCAGACTCGCAGATTTCCCGCAGCTCCGCGGCGAGGGGGACCAGCTCCTCTCTCGGCGCGTGCTTGTCTCGAAGCTGCACCACGTCCACCCCGCCCCTGACGGCGGCCCTGACGCGGGATGTGAGATCCGGACGGGGATCCGTCACCAACAACAGCCGCGCATCGCGCAGGCTCTCCCTGGCTTTCATGCATCTACCTTCTTAGGTGCCCAGGCGACCACGTCGAGGCGGCGCGAAAAGTGGAGAACCGGCTCCGTGTCCAGTAGCTCCACCCCGATCTGGGCCGTCATCTCCAGCACCTCGATCTCCGCCTCAGCACTTTGTAGGGGCCACATCATGTGATGCACGTCCCCCCGGCGGACGTTGCCGGACGCGTCCGCGCTGTACAGGCAGTATCGTTCGGTGAGGAAGTTCTCCAGCGATCCGGGCCGGGAATCGAAGGTCTCTCCCGTGGGCCGGTAGCACCCGATGAACCTTGCGTCAGGCGCGTCCCGGTGGGTACGGACGCTTTCGTAGTAAATCCAGCCATTTTCGTCGCGGCACGACATCTTCGCGTCGAAGTAAGGCAGGTGGAAAGTGGCGCGGGCCAGGCGCACGGCCACGGGGTTGTGGGCGTCAAGGCTGAAGAACCAGACGCCGGGCTTGCCCCCTTGCGTGACGTAGGTGCGGAGGTTTATCTCGGGAAAATTGGACAGGAGCGGGATGCCGGGCACGAAGCGCGGCCTGACGCCGCTCATGCGGAAAGGAACCACCCCGAGCCACGCGCTCCCATCGAAGGTGTCGAGATTCAACGCCGCAGGAACCAGAGATCTCAACCACCCCTCCGGGACGGGCCAGTGCATGAACAGAAGGTCGTGCCAATGCATGGACATCGCCCACGAGCCACTTGGCGGCGGATACCGGCGATGTTCCGTCTTCTGCAATACGTCCCTGGATCGAACCATGCGCCAATAGTACCCGCCAGTCGCGAATGACAGCCATCCCGGCTTAGCTTGCGTTTTAACTGCGCTGGCGGCAAAAGATGCGGAAGGCTCTCGGTAAGCGCATGATGGGCGCATTATGGAACCTCCCGATGCTCTTCGCGCTTTCCGCCGCTCGTTCTACGAATGCCTCCACCGCAGATCCGACGCCCTCTTCGAACTCGCCGACGCCATCCTCACCGCGGACTCAGCCGTCCCCTCACCCGTTCACTTGAGCCTCCAAACACCGCATCGTCGTGGCTGGGGCAGCCTTTACGCCGCGCTGAACCGGGGGCGGATCGACGCCGAGACTCTGCGGGACTTGCTCGCCCAGAATCCGCTCGCCGCCGGTGTCGCAGACGAACCGCCCGTTTACGCCGTGGACGTTTCCGTGTGGCCCCGATGCGATGCCGAGTGCAGCCCCCAACGCGGCTACTACTACCATCCCTCCCGACACTCCGCCGGGCAGCCCATCGTCGCAGGCTGGGGCCTACCAGTTCATCGCCCAACTCGGCTTCCTCCGCGAGAGCTGGACCGCCCCGATGGACGCGCAGCGCGTCCACCCGGAGAAGGAGGTCAACGCGGTAGCCTGCGGGCAGGTCAAGGGGCTGCTCGTACGATCCGCCGTGGACAATAATGGCGCGCAGGGCGTCCCCTTGTTCGTCTTTGACGCCGGATACGACCCCGTGAAGCTCCAACAGGGACTCGAGGGTTCCGTGTGCCAGATCCTCGTCCGCCTGCGGGCGGGGCGCTGCTTCCACTGCCGACCCGAGCCTCTCCGAGCCGCCCGCCAGAGCCGGAGGGCCGCGCCGCCACGGGCCGAGGATGAAGCGCTCCGAGCCGGACACCTGGCCCGAGCCTTCCATCGAGCACGGATGCCAGGACGCCGGATACGGGTCGGTGCGCGTGAGGGCGTGGGCCAAGATGCACCCGAAGGTCCGGGCGCACGAGGGGCGGGGCAGCCGCGGGCCTCTGCCGATCGTGGCCGGGACGCTCGTGCTGGTGGAGGTCGAGCGGCTGCCGCGCGGCGAGAGGCGGCGCGAGCCGAAGCGGCTGTGGCTGTGGTGGCGCGGCCCGGAGGGGGCGGCTCCGGATCTCGGCCTCCTCTGGCGCGCCTATGCCAGGCGCTTCGACCTGGAGCACACCTTCCGCTTCCTCAAGCA
>JACDAR010000175.1 GCA_013695335.1 Rubrobacter sp. | reverse complement strand
CCACCTCTGGCGGGTCTTTGAACCGCCCGCCGTAGTCCCCCAGAACGTCCTGAAATTCGGGATCGTCCAGAAGCGCCCACACGTTGGGATCGTTGGACCTCTGGAAATAGTCCCTCGGACGCCTCGGTCGCCCCGTCTCCAGCAAGACCTCGAAGTGCTCAGCCGGACGGCCCGAGATGCCAGTGTTCCCCAGCGCCTCACACAACAGCGTGCTCCCACTGCGCGGCGTCGCACAGATCAAATACGAAAGCTTCGGCCTTGCCACCTTTCGCGCCGTCTCCCCGCTTTTCTCTCGTTCTCCAGTCATTTGCCCTCTCTTTCTTCTACAAAGCGTGCTTTGTCTATTATGTTGGCAGAATATCTGTGTTTGTTCCATGATGCGGGAGGTGCCCGGATTGCGCCAGAGGGCCATAGGCTGAAATCCACTAAAAAGCCAGCGCGATACCTTGACGCCGCAAGATGAATTCGGTAATCTCTTGTATATCTATTATTTTAGTAGACAAAACATACAAACCCTGATTGGAAGGAGGTTCCGGAATGAAGCTGGAGTTGGATGTTTGGCAGGAGTTGTGGGACCGGGCGGGGAGCCGGGGGCTGGACAACTGGTACGAGTTGCCGGAGACGGCTGAGTTTGAATTGGGACCGGAGCAGGATCTCGCCGCGCCAGTGAGTGAGGCGGAAGAGGGTGGGTGAACGACGCTCCGGGGGGTGCATATCCGCGGGTCTTCTCGCTGGTCTGGTACGCCGAAAGGAGGATGATGCGGGATCTCGGGAATCCGGCGCCACGCCGAAGGTTTCCGGGGGTGGCGTCCGGGATTATGGCCGTACTGGAGAGTTGGTGCGGTCGTCTGTGGTGGGGCTACTTCTGTTTTCGGTGGTGGCTTTCTCCATCGCCGAAGCCGGGACAGCTTTGTTCTGCACGGTGATCCTCGCCTGGGCGCTCTTTCCACTGCTCGTCGGCACCCGCGACGCGCTGGAGGCCGGGTGCGTTTTCATGCTGATCTCACTCGGGATTGTGGTCGTGGTCAGCCTCGCCAGGTACGGTCCAGGCGCGCTCACACCATAACAAAGAGGGTGGAGACCCCGGTCTCCACCCTCATACTATCCAGAAGACTTCGAGAAACTAGTTGTAGGCTTCGACCTCAGACGACCGGATGTATCCGAAGTATTCGAGCTTCTCGATGACGCGCTGCGCGCTCTCGTGCGGCTCCTCCTGATCCGTGTGGATGTGAAGCTCCGGGGCGGCTGGCGCCTCGTACGGGTCGCTCACGCCCGTGAACTGTGGGATCTCTCCCGCGTATGCCTTTTTGTAGAGGCCCTTCACGTCCCGCTCCGCGCATACTTCGAGCGGGGCGTCAACGAAGATCTCGATGAAGTCCACGATCTGACGGCGCACCTGATCCCGCGGCTCCTTGAACGGCGAGATGGCCGAGACGATTACGCCGACGCCGTTTCGTGTCAGAAGGTCAGCCACGAACCCTATGCGGAGTACGTTCGTATCCCGATCCTCACGGGAGAAGGTCAGCCCTTTTGAGAGGTTGGTGCGCACGACGTCACCGTCGAGCGCCTCGACCTTTACGTCCCTCTCCTGTAGCTCGCGCTCCACGATCTCCGAGATCGTGGTCTTCCCGGCGCCAGAGAGCCCCGTGAACCAAAGCGTGAACCCGCGTCCGAACCTGGTCTCGTCCTGCATCATGTCTTGCTCCTTTCTCTAATTCTGCTCTACTCGCTGGCCCTCGATGAGGACCTTGACTACCTCTGGCCGGCTGAACTCCGGCGGCGGATATTCTCCCTTGCCGAGCATCTCCCTGACCTTCGTCCCGCTGAAGAACACGTGGGATGCGGGGTCGTGGGGGCACGTCTTGGACGAAGCCGTCCCCTGGCACTCCTTGCAAAAGAAAGCGTGCTCGAACATCAGGGGTGTGATCCCGAGTTCACCCTCCTCGAACTCCTCGAAGATGTGCTGCGCGTCATATGTTCCATAGTAGCTTCCGACCCCGGCGTGATCCCGGCCCACTATGAAGTGCGTACAACCGTAGTTCTTGCGGCACAGGGCGTGGAAGATCGCCTCCCGCGGCCCCGCATACCGCATCGCCGCCGGGAACACCGCAAGCACTGTCCTGTTCTTGGGATAGTACCGTTCCAGGATGGTCTCGTAGCTCTTCATCCTGACGGCCGCCGGTATGTCGTCTGACTTGGTCTCGCCGACGAGCGGGTTGAGGAGGAGTCCGTCCACGGTTTCGAGCGCGCTCTTCTGGATGTACTCGTGCGCCCTGTGGACGGGATTTCTCGTCTGGAAACCAACCACCTTCTTCCAGCCGCGCTCCACGAAGAGGGCGCGGAGTTCGGCTGGCGTGTGGTAGTGATGGGGGAACGGTCCACGGTCAGGGTCGCGCAGGAAATCCACCTCCCCACCGAGTAGCACGTCCCCCCTGCGATAGATGGCGGCGACGCCTGGATGGTCCGTATCCGTGGTGCGGTAGACCTCGCGGGCTTCGCGCTCCCTGTCGTAGCGGAAACGCTCCCGCAGCGTCATGGTGGCCACGATCTCACCAATGCCGTCTACCAGCGAGATCTCGGAGCCTTCCGTGAGTGAATTCGCGGTCTCCTCGTCTGTGGGGAGGGTGACGGGCATGCTCCACGGCAGTCCGTCGGGGAAGCGCATCTCCCCGACCACGCTATCGTAATCTTCGCGCCCCATGAATCCTTCGAGGGGACTGAAGACACCCGTGGAGATCATCTCCAGGTTCGATAGCGTCCTCGGCCCGAGCCTGACTTGCAGGAACCCCGCAGCCTCCTTGAGCCGCTCCCCACGCTCCCCCGCCGGTACTGCCCGGTCCACCAATTTCCCCCCGTGCGGGGCGATGGTCCCTTTCTCTGTTAGCATCATCTATCTACTGTCCTCCTGATCTCTACGACTTTACAATTCCTGCCGCGCGGGCAGTTGCCTGGCCGGGATGGCGTGGGCGGAAAGCTGATAATAGTAGGGGAGGCAATGCTCGTATGCCTCCTGGAGTTCCTCCGGCAACTCCGGGTCGCGGCGAGTAGCCTGCTTGATGCCAGAACTTTCCTGCGCGTCAGCATGCCAACCGTCCCAGTTGTCCCACTGTCGTACCTCTCGTTGCTCCCACGTCAGGGAGCCTGAACGGAAGGGAATCTGCAACCGCTCGCAGTACGAGGCGAGCACGCCAGCCGGGTTCTCCGAGAACGTCATGGCGTCAACGACGATGGGCTCCTGCCCGGCATCCTGCGAGAGCCGGAACAGCCTGTAGAGTTGCTCGTAGCCCGTCTCCTCCACCGTGAATTCAGGCCACATCTTGTACAGTGACACGAGCACGTACTTGGGGTCGCGCACTATGAAGGTGTTGGCGAAGCTGTCAGCGAACTCCGGGTCGAGCAGGGGTTTGGCGTGATAGGCCATGTCCTTGACGAAGCCCCGGTTCTCCCTGGGTTTGAGGACGTTCTCCAGCACCGTGTCGAAGTTGTATTCGGCCTTCGGCTCCGCGTCCTTGTAGCGATCGCTCACCCTGTCCTCGCCGTAGTAGTACGACGCGGAGAACGGCTCGTGCAGCACCTCGAAGTCGTCGCGCTCGACGAACACCCGCTCGAAAGCGGTGGAGATGGACCGCGGCACTGCCCACAACGCAACAGGTTTGTCTCTGCTCATGGCATCCTTCCATTCAATCCGATCAGCTAACGGAGATCGGGTGCCCAACGACACCGTCATACAGATATCCAAGGTCGTTCCAGGGCACGTTCTCAGGCTGTATGTTACCCGCCTCGTCGGTAGCCTTCACCCGAACCTCGTGATCCCCGGTCTCCGCATCCCACTCGAAACTCCATCGCGCCCACGCCCCGGGGACGTTGGGACCGAAGATCCGGGCCTCCCGCCAGGGACCGCCATCGACCGAATACTCGACGCGCGAGATAGCCCCCTGCCCCGACCACGAACGTCCACCGATAATGTGCCTGCCCGCCCGAAGCCTGGCGGGCCACGGCAGCTCCAGCGCGCTCTTGACGCCCCGCTCCTCGATGGGCTCCCGATCTTCGCCGAACTCCCCACCGGTGAGCACGTACTTGTCTGTGTTCCACGGAGATTCGAGCGGCGTCTCGGATACGTACACGCGCCCGAGCCACTTCACGCTCGCAACGGCGGCCCAGCCCGAGACTATCGCACGCAGGGGGAAACCGTGGTCCGGGGCAAGCATCTCACCGTTCATGCCGGTGGCGAGGAGCGTACCATCCTCCACAGCTTTCTCTATCGGCAGGGGACGCCGCATCCTCACCTCATCGAGGCTCTCGAGCATCACCTCTCGCGCCGACGCCTTGAGGCTGGCACGCTCCAGAACCTCCCGCAGCGGAAACCCGGTCCACTCCGCCACACCAACGGCCCCGAGCCGCCAGGCTGCGCCATCGGGCTGCTTCCCCTGAACTTCTCCAAAGAAAGCGCGGCCGTTGCCAGCGCACTCCAACGCCCGCGTCACTGACGCCTGCTGGAAACCCGAAAGTTCGTCGTAGCTAACGTCCAGCGGACGCTCCACGCCAGGGCCTTCCACCCGCAACGTCCAGGTCGTGGGATCTATCTCCGGCGTCGGCGCGTGGCTGCGGACGAAGAAGCTCCCGACGGGTGTCAGGTAGCCCTCGTCCGCCATCGCTTCCCATCGCATCTCAGCGTTGAGCCCGTGGTCTCCGGTGGGATCCTCGGGGTCCACTTCACCATCCCGGAGATCCTCGAACGTCTCAGGCGGCAACGGCTTGCTAATGCCCTGCTCGGCCTCGGAAGTCACGACTTTCGGATAGCCAGCAGCGGAGTTCGCGGAATGCGCACCATGCAGATTGTGGTCTCGCCTCGGCGATGAGGTCATTTCGCCCGAGCCCGCTCTATGAGCGCCCAGTTGATTGCTCCCAGCACCGTGGCCGCCAACAATACGAACCATCTCTCAGACTCCGACAGCGGCAGGAAGAAGGAGATCGCCGCAAGACCCACCAGGAAAACGAGGTTCGCCCTCAACATCCTTTTCAGGGCGCTGCTCTCTTGCAGAAACAGTCGCCGCGAGGCCCGACCGTTCTTTTCGTCCGCCCTCGCGCTTATCACACCGAACCTTCTGGCCAAGACATTACTTCCAGGAATCCCGTATCGTGGTTTTTCCACTTTTCTAATGTACAAAGTGAGAAACATACCCCCGGCGCACTAGAACGTCAAGGCTGCGATTGTAAACCGTCGGCTTACTAGGGACTTCCTGTGTTTGCGGATGTTGAACCCGGTGAACATGCTGGCTGCGCGGACGAAGATCCCGGCGCCTGATCCAGAGCCATCTAGCGCCTTACCCAAGAATTTTTCGCGTATTGCCAAATTTCCGGTTTTCGGCTGACAAATGGCGATTTTGCGCTTCAGGCAATATGTGAACCAGCTTACTTTGCTACCCAAGGCTCTTGAACTCCGAAAATCAGCAGGGTAGATTGCTGTTATCTAGTAAATCAATAGACAAAGTTATATTAAGGAGGTTTTGTTTATGGCGGACGTACTGAGGGAGGAGCGCGAGGGGGTGTTCCGGGATGGTGGGGAGAGGCTCTCCGTGGTAGACGTTGATGTTCACGAGATGCTCACTTCGATCAGGGACCTCATCCCCTACCTGGAGGAGCCGTGGCGGAGTCGCATCGAGGTCAACGACGGTTTCAAAGGCCCCCCGGGAAACCCATACGCTTTCCCACAGCCAACGGGCGTCGCCATCCAGGACGCCGTCACCGACGACGGAAGCCCAGCGGGCTCCAAACTGGAGATGGTGCAGGAGCAGGTGCTCGACAGGTACGACATCGAACCTGCGATCCTGAACAGCCTGTTCCACCCCACCGACCATCAGATACAGCCCGAGTTCGCCACGGCCCTGGCCTCGGCCTACAACGACTGGATCGTCGAGAACTGGCTGGACCGGGAAGAACGCCTGCGCAGTTCCATCACGGTCGCCGCGCAGGAGCCGCACGACGCGGCCCGAGAGATAGATCGCGCCGGGTCTGATCCCAGGTTCGTGCAGGTGATACTGCCAGCGGTGGCCCATCACGTCTTCGGCAAACCCTACTACTGGCCGATCTTCGAGGCCGCCGAACGCAACGACCTCGTCGTCGCTTTCCACCAGAGCGGCGGAACGAGGACGGCGGTGGGGTTGCCCCCCTACTACATCGAGTGGCACACGGCCATCAGCCAGAACTGGCAGAGCCAGCTCATAAGCCTCGTCGCCCACGGCGTCTTCGACAGGTTCGAAGAGTTGAAGGTGGCGATGATCGAGTCCAGCTGGACGTGGGTCCCCCACCTCATGTGGCGCTTCGATTACAACTACCGGAGCCTGAGGCGGGAGGTTCCGTGGGTCAAGCGCCTTCCAAGCGAGTACATACGCGAGCGGGTGAAGTTCTCGACGCAGCCGATGGAGTACCCGGAAAACCCGGAGGACCTGTACCGGATGTTCGAGATGATCGGCTCCGACGATTTCCTGATGTTCGCCACGGACTATCCGCACTGGGACTTCGACTCCCCGAAGCAGGCGTTGCCCCACTCCTTCCCCAGGGATCTGCAGCGCAAGATACTGCGCGAGAACGCCAGGGAGTTCTATGACTTCTAGGGAAGCCGTCCGCAGGGCCGCCGATTCCCGCGAAGCGCGGTACGTCCTCTGCGGCCTGGACGAGATCCCGCCTGGAGAAGTTCGTGGGTTCCGGGTGGGCGGGCGTAGGATCGCGCTTTCACGTCTGGACGACGGCACGTTCCGCGTCGTGGCGGATACCTGCCCTCACCAGGCCGCGCAGCTTTCGCTCGGTTCCATCGAGCGAATGTGGGTCTCCGACACCCCCGGTACGCACCACCAATCCGAGAACCGCAACGTGCTGCTGTGTCCCTGGCACGGCTTCGAGTTCGATCTGGAGACGGGCGGCGACCCGTGCGTGCCGGGCCGTCCGGATCTCAAACTCAAGACCTACCGCGTGGAGGTGGAAGACGGCGAAGTAGCCGTCTATCTCTAGAAAGCTCCTTTCTCAAGGGCCGGCGGCCATACCCCGCCGCCGGCTCCTCCCCCCAGACGAAAACACCGTCGAAATCACAGGCAGAAGATCTCACCAGGAGGTTTACGTGCTCGATACACGAGAAAAGCAAGGCTTACGCTGCGGGTATCCGCTTCTCTCGGTGGAGAACGTCAAGCTCGGATACAGGGTGAACGGCCACACGAACGTCGCGGTGGGAAACGCGGGCTTCCAGGTGTGGCCCGGGGAGAAGGTGATGCTGCTCGGCCCCAGCGGATGCGGGAAATCCACGCTCCTAAAAGCCGTGGCTGGGTTCCTGGAGCCGGAGGATGGCGTCATCTCGTTCGCGGGCCGGCAAGACCTGCGTCCCGGACCTGACAGGGCCGTCGTCTTCCAGGAGTTCGACCAGCTCTTTCCCTGGCGCACCGTGCTCGAGAACGTGGCCTATCCGCTGCGGGCGACCGGGCGGTCCAGGGATGAGGCTTCGGAGAAGGCGCGGCGGTTCGTGGAGTTGACGGGCCTCTCACACGCGGTGGACCGTTATCCGCACCAGCTCTCCGGCGGCATGAAACAACGCGTGGCGATCGCCCGCGCCCTCGCGCTGGAGCCGAGGATGCTCCTGATGGACGAACCCTTCGGCAGCCTCGACGCCCAGACCCGGGCCAGGCTGCAAAAGGAACTCAACGAGGTAACGCGGCGCACCGAAGTGACCGTCCTCTTCGTCACCCACAGCATCCAGGAGGCGCTGGTGCTCGGCGACCGGGTCGTCGTGCTCGGGCACGCGCCCTCGGAGGTGAGGGAGGTGCTCGAGGTCACCGGGGCGGCCGGCGACCTGGACTCGAAACGATTCGCGTGGACCCGCAGGCAACTCTGCAACCTCCTGGCCGAGGACGGGGAGGAGGTAGACGATGCAGTCTTTGAGTAGGGAGAGGACCGAAAGCACCGCCCTGCCCGATACTATCGGTAAGAAGTCGGGAGGCGGATACTGGGGACGGTTCCCCACCGTCGCGCGGTACGCCGTTCTGGTGCTCGCGCTCCTCGGAGCGTGGCAACTCTACGTGAGCCTTTCCGGGACGCAAGCCCTGATACTGCCTGGTCCGGTGGACGTGGCGAAAGCCTTCGTGGAGGGATGGGCAGACGGACGGCTCGCCTCGGCGACGCTCAAGACGCTGTGCATCGGCATGGTGATCGGGATGGCGGTGGCGCTAATTCTGACCGCGTTCGCGACCTGGACGAAGGTGGGAGAGGACCTGCTCTCGCTCCTCACGTCCATGCTCAACCCCGTGCCGGCCATAGCCATCCTCCCGCTCGCCATCCTGTGGTTCGGCCTCAACCCTACCGCGCTGATATTCGTGATCGTCTACTCCATAACCTGGCCCATCGCCATCAACGTGAGCACTGGCTTCGAGACGGTCAACCCGACGCTCGTGATGGTCGGTCGCAACCTGGGCCTCGGCGGCTGGCGTATGGCCGGCGACGTGCTCTTCCCGGCCGCGCTACCGCACACCATCTCCGGCCTGCGCACAGGCTGGGCCTTCGGATGGCGCACCATTGTCGCGGCGGAGCTGGTCTTCGGCGTGGCAGGAAAGGGCGGCGGGCTCGGCTTCTTCATAAACGACGCCCGCTACTTCCTGCGCATCCCGGAGGTCTTCGCCGGCATCGTAACCATCGCCCTCATCGGCATCCTCATCGAGGCCATCTTCAACGCCGTCGAGAGGCGCACGGTGATCCGATGGGGCATGATGAACGGATAGCCAACCGAAAACACGAGATAGAGGGAGGACAACGCATGACGAACGAGAACAGGTCCGTACGAACGGGCCGCACGCCTGGGCGTTTCAGTCGGCGGGAGTTCCTCGGGTTCGGGGCCGCCGGGGCGGCGGGGCTGATGCTGGCCGGGTGCACGGCGGCCGGTGGCGCGTCGGGCGGCAAGAAGCTCAGGGTCGTCTACCAGCCGGGGACCACGACGTACGCGCAACTCGTGATCATGGAGCAGGAGAAGTGGCTTGCGAAAGACCTGCCTGACTACGAGGTAAGCTGGACTCAGGTTGACGCCGGGGCGGCCGTGCGCGACGCCATCGTCGCCGGTGAGGCCGACGTGGGGGCTGGCGGCATCGGACCTTTCCTGGTCGGTTACGACGGCGGGGTGGACTGGCGCATCCTGAGCGCCCTTAACGATATCGAGCTGTGGCTCATGGTC
Organism: Rubrobacter sp.; assembly: GCA_013695335.1. Classification (GTDB taxonomy): domain Bacteria; phylum Actinomycetota; class Rubrobacteria; order Rubrobacterales; family Rubrobacteraceae; genus JACDGB01. The sequence goes on along the minus strand of JACDAR010000175.1, from coordinate 325 downwards.
AAGGAAGACAGGTACCAGAGCCTCGAAGATTTCGGGCCAAAGGACAAGATCGCGGTCGTCGCACCCGACTCCATCCAGGCCATCGTACTGCGCAAGGCGGCCGAAGAGCAGCTCGGCGACCCGCACGCGCTCGACAACAACCTCGTCTCGCTTTCCGCGCCCGACTCCGTACAGGCGCTCATCAGCGGCCAGATAGCCGCCCACTTCACCGCCCCGCCGTTCCAGTTCCAGGAGCAGGACAGGGGGGCCAGGCCCATCGTCAAGAGCTTCGACCAATTCGGGCGGCACAACCTGATCAGCATCTGGGTCCTCCAGGACTTCCACG
>JACDAR010000174.1 GCA_013695335.1 Rubrobacter sp. | reverse complement strand
CTCATCGACGGCGTGTGCTATGAGGACGAGCTGGCGGAGAGGCTTGGGGCGGATGGGCGCGTGGCGCTCGCGGAGTGGGGGAGGGCGCAGCGGGCGTTGCGGGCGCCGTACAGGGCTTATGCGCGGCGTCGGATCGGGCTGGTGAGCCTGTCAGGGGCCATAGTTCGGGGGCGGAGCCGGAAGTTGCCTGTTCCACTTCCCCTGCTTGGGGGCGAGCAGGCGGGGAGCGAGTCAGTGATCTCGGCGCTGCGCCTGGCGGAGAAGAATCGGCGGGTTGCAGTCGTGCTTTTCCACGTGGATTCTCGCGGCGGGGATGCGCTTGCTTCGGATCTCATCTGGCGCGAAGTCCAGCGCATCAGCGCGAAGAAACCAGTGGTCGTCCTGATGGGCGCCACGGCGGCCTCTGGCGGCTACTACGTCTCCGCATCCGCGGATCACATCATAGCCCGAAGGACCACCATAACCGGCTCCATCGGCGTCATCATCACCAGGCCCATCACCACCGGCCTGTACGAGAAGCTCGGCGTCAACCCCGTCGCCCTGGATAGGGGCGCGCACGCTGGCCTCATGGACCCCAGCCGCCCGCCCACTTCCGATGAACTCGAAGTCCTCAGGGTACAGCTCGGCCATTTCTATGACGAGTTCAAGGACCGGGTATCCAACGGCAGGGAGATGGATCTCGAATTCCTGGAACGCATAGCGGGTGGACGCGTGTGGACCGGCGCGGAGGCCGGGGACCTCGGCCTCGTTGACGAGGTCGGCGGATTCCGGGACGCGCTACGCAAGGCCGCCGAACTTGGCGGCACGGAGCCAGGCGCGGTGGTGAAGATATCCCCGCCCCGGAGCGGTCGTCCCACCCCAGGAGATCCCGTGGAGGCGGCGCGGGATATGGTGGACGCTGCGGTCGGGGTGGTCGGGGACCTGCGTAGCGTCCGCGTCTGGGCCACGGCGCCATACGAGATCTTAGAAGGCTGATAGTATTTTTGGAGAGCCTGATTCCTTCTTCGAAAAGAGTCTTCTATTGAGTGGGATCTCCAAAAAAGGAGTGGACCGGCGGGCGATGGCAGTCCTCTCCGGCGGGCATCTGTTCACCGACGTAAACCAGGGTGCGGTGGCCGCGCTCATCCCGTTCCTGGTGGCCGAACGCGGGCTCACGTTGGCCGCCGCCGGTGCGCTGGTTCTTGCTTCGACCGTGAGTTCTTCAGTGGTGCAGCCGCTTTTCGGCATATTCTCAGACAGGCAGCCGCTCCCGATCCTCATGCCGCTCGGCGTGTTCGTGGCCGGCCTCGGGCTCTCGCTCGTTGGCGTCGCCCCGGACTTCCCCTTGATGCTGCTCTGCGTGGTCTTCAGTGGGATAGGGGTAGCTGCATTCCATCCCGAGGCCGCCCGCTTCGCCAACTACGTCTCGGGCGCGGGCCGGGCGCGCGGGATGAGCTTCTTCTCGGTCGGGGGCAACGCGGGGTTCGCAATCGGCCCCGTCCTCGCCACACCGCTCGTCCTTATCTTTGGGCTGCCCGGGACGCTTTTCCTGGTGCTGCCAGCCAGCCTCATGGCCGCCGTTCTGATATTCGATCTTCAGCGCCTGCGCGGTTTCCAGCCGGAATACACGGACGGCGGAACAGGCGAGATCTTCGATCACCCTGAGGCGTGGGGACCGTTTGCGCGGATGGTCGGGGTTGTCGTGCTGAGATCGTTCCTGTACTTCGGGCTTGTGGCTTTCGTTGCTTCGTACTACGAGCGGGTACTCGGCACGACGCCCGCCTTCGGAAACGCCGCGCTCACCGTGATGCTAGCCAGCGGGGCCGTCGGGACGCTTCTAATGGGGCCGATAGCCGACCGCGTCGGGAGACGGGCCGTGCTTGGTACTTCGATGCTGTTGCTCGGGCCGTTCGTTTATCTGTTCACGCTTTGCGGTCCCATAGTGGGGATGGCCGTGCTCGCCCTGATCGGGGCTTTCACCATAGGCACCTTCGGCATCACCGTGGTGATGGGACAGGAGTATTTGCCAGGCAGGATCGGCCTCGCGGCAGGCATCACGATGGGCCTCTCCATCGGGCTCGGTGGCCTCGGTGCGCCAGTCCTCGGGCACGTCGCGGACAGATACGACCTCACGACTACCATGCTCGTCATGGTGGCCCTGCCCATCATGGGGCTGTTGCTCACCATGACGCTGCCCCGCAAGGCTCCCGTTACCCGGAAGGCTGATTGACACACTTTTGCACGAAACCGCTACGCACGGTCTGCTTGGGATTGTTCAGTTGCTGAAGAGGGCAGTACGGTACTCCTGTGATTCGCCTTCTATCCAATGCATCACGTCATCAACAGAGACGAACTTCATCCCGTCTTCGGCTGGAGGACCGTCACCTCGTCCGAAGAACACTAGATGCCCTCCATCATCGTCGTATGCCTGTAGTCTGCTGACCTTATCAGCAAATCCGCTCGAGTCGCGTAGGTGGTAAGTGACTTGAGCGAAAATCTTCTGGCTGTCCTCGGCAAGAGCGTAGACATCTATGTCCTTGAGCGTCCTTCCCACCGGTAGCAGCAGGTAGCGCAACTTGGGGAGGTCATTTCTATGTTGTCGCAACCGTAGGAACTCGGCGCAAGCTGCTTCTTGCTGCTCGGTAAAGAGGTTGGACCATTCCTCCTCTGGAGTGCGCCCTTTGACTAGATCCGCAAGGCGAGTACCGCATTTCCAGCGTGCGATGGTTCCCTGGCGAGGTTTGCCCGCCCTGAGCCCCATCTGCTCTTGGCGTCCCACAGACTTCGTCGGTGAGAACTTCAGTGTCTTGAGCACTGCAGGGTTGCCGTTGCTGCGCCTCGGGAAGTCTTCCTGGCGTCCGCGCAGATCCCAGCGAGCGTCGATTGCCACTTGAGGGTCAGTAGTTAGCTGTATTTTGGTGCCCGGCTCGATAAAGCCAATCTTCGCCGCGCCGTCGTCGGAGACGAAGCTTTCGGCCCAGACGTAGCCGCCGGATTCCGAGAGGTTCCGGAGGCAGTTCATAGCCTTCTTGCCGGTTCGCTCGTAGTGCTCGGGGTCGGTACTCTCACTGTCCTGCTCGGCGAGATGGCCTCCAGGATCAGGGTAATGCACCGCAATGCGGTCGTCGTCCCAGAGCCCTTTCAGGTCTTCATCCCTTACACGCAAGGCCTTCGTGTGTCTTACGAAGTACGAATTCATAGTCCAGCTCCTCCGTGGCTTGGTGTGACAAAGATCGTCCTCGTAGCCTCAGTCCGAGAACCCCCAGTTATGGGGTTTGGGCACTGTATTGCGTGTAAGATCCTCGTTCTTCACGACCTCAAATACTATAGGCGGGTTTAACGAAACCGTACGTTCTATAGGTCGGGGGTTGAGCCTTCGGTCGAGAGCCGTTTGTCGAGGACGTACCTCCATTTTGTAGGCTCGGTAACGTCCGGGCTCTTGTGAATCGTTGATGCGCCTGTTGAGGTGTATCCTGCACTCTGTACTACCATCGCCGCTGCCTGAAAAATGGATGTAATCTTGCTGATATCCGTAGCCGCCAGAGAATTGTATCCGGACTCTGTCCACACCTTTCTCGTGGGAAGCTTCCACTTCCAGGCTCAATTCTTCGCCCTGCTTGTATTGGCGCACATTCGTCTCGTGGGGTCGTCCGGGCTTCTCTTCTACGTAGAATCGTTGCCTCGGATAAGGATCGATCTCGTGCCAGTTCTTGTTGCCATCTTCCACCTTCAGTTGCTCCAACTGGTACCAACCCGAATAATCAGCCATCATCGGCTGCTGGCTTGTCAGCATTACCCGTGCGCGCCGCGGGAAAAACCGAGGCTTGAAGAACAAGTTATGCTTAGTGAATCCACTGCAGTTGATTGCCACTCTATCCCAGGTTTCGTGTTGGAATTTGGCTTGTACGAACTTTATGCCTCGCTCGTGCTCCACATCCACGAAAACGCGTACAGGAGACCCGCAGACATACCGAGGCAGATCTTGCTCCTCCATCGAAACTCCTTTCACTAACCTGACTGTATTGTAGCCTCTGAAAATTTCAGTTTGGTGCCAGGTAGCTGTGATCGGAACCTCATACTTCCGGTCTCTCTCCGGTAACATTGCAGTATGACCGCGCTCCCCGAAGAGGCTTCTTAGACCCGTGAGAATTTTTCATCGTCTGGGTGAATTTACCTACCGCTACCGCGTGGCGGTGGTGCTCGCATGGGCAGTGCTGGTCGTTGTAAGCGCGTTCCTCGCCCCGAATCTCGGTAGCAGGCTAAAAGGCGGCGGGTTCGAGGGCGCGAACTCCGAGGCCGAGAGGGTGCAGGATCTGATGTCCGATGAGTTCGGCGTCTCCCCGGCGACCCTGACCATCGTTTTCGACGGCGACGGCCTACCTGCGAAGGGCGATGAGTTCCAGCGGCGCGAATCCGCCGCCCTCCAGGGGCTTCAAGATATGCGCGAGACGGAGCAGGTGACTGCGTACTCGGACTCCGAAGACCCGCGTTTCATCTCCGAGGATGGGAAGAAAAGCTACGCGCTCGTCAGCTTCAACGTCTCCTCCGAGGAGACCGAGGATCTGGTGGCCGAGGTCAGAAATCACGTCCGTTCCGGCTCCATGAAAACCTACGTGACCGGGGCGCCCGCCGTGTACCAGGACATCACGGAGGCGAGCAACCAGGATATAAAGCGGGCTGAGAAGTACGCCTT
>JACDAR010000166.1 GCA_013695335.1 Rubrobacter sp. | reverse complement strand
GCGGCGTTTAGGTTGGTAACGTAAGTATTGTGGTGTTTTTCGTGGTGGAGGTGCATGGTCTGTTCGTCGATGGTAGGTTCGAGGGCCGTGTAGTCGTATGGCAAGGATGGTAGCTCGTATGCCATTTCCTTCTCCTTAGTTTTTGGGTTATCGGTGTTCTTAGCGAAAATTGGCTGTGGCGATTACATGATCTTCTCCTTCACATTGACTGAAACCTAAAGGATCAGGTGCAGGTCCCCGAACTCGTGCCAGAGATATCCTTCCTTGAGGGCTGCGGCGTAGGCGATATCCAGGAGATTCCGGCCCGCCAGCGCCTCAAGCATCGCGAGGTGCGAGGAACGCGGTTCGTGCAGGCCCGTCAGCATGCCGTCCGCCGCCCGGATGCCCCACTCCGGCGTGATGTACACGTTCGTCCAGCCTTCACCTGGATGCACGATGCCATCATCCCCGGTCACGGTTTCGAGCGCCCGGATCACCGTAGTCCCGATCGCAATGACCCGTCTGCCAGCGGCGTGGGCCATGTTCGCCAGGCGTGCTGTCCCGGGCGGGACGCGGTAGAACTCCTCGTACGGCGGCTCGTCTTCTTCGAGGCTCGCGACGCCCGTGTGCAGCAACAATGGCGCCACGTGGACGCCGCGGGCTACGAGGTTCGTTATGAGTTCCGGTGTGAACGCCCGCCCGGCCGACGGCATCTCGGCGCTGCCGGTCTCCGTGGCGTAGACAGTCTGGTAGTAGCTCGAAGGCCAGCCTTCTTTCACGTAACCGTAGCGGATCGGGGAGCCGTGCCGGGAGAGATACTCGTCAGGTGGCAACGGCAGCGACAGGCTCGAAAGCCAGAGCCTGACCCGCTCTCCATGCACCACGCCGTATGGAGCGTGCAGCGTGAGCGTTCCGCCATCCGTCAGAGACAGCGTCTCGCCAGCTCCCGCATGGAAGAACGGCTCGGTAACGTCGTCCGACGGCAGGCGCAACTCGACCACCCACAGCCCGCCAGGCAGGCGTGTGGAGAGATGAACCTCCACTTCCTGACCGTCTGCCCGTTCGGCCTGTAGCGCGGCGTTCATGGTGCCGCTTGTGTTGACTATTAGCACGTCACCCGGTTCGAGGAAATCCGGGAGATCCCGAAACTCCGCGTGGGCCACTTCCTGGCCCCGGGAGACCATCATGCGTACTTCGTCGCGGCGTAGCCCCTTCGCCTCGGGCGGCTCGCCCGCTTCGAGGTCAGACGGAAGTTCGAAGTCCAGGCTATTCGTCTCTATCGGCGATGGCTCCGAAACCAGCGACAGCGTGCCGCGTTGGCCGTTCGCGTTTTTAGTAGATTCATTGTGTGGGATCTGGGTGTTCAACATGGTCCTACCCTCCTCTTTCTCCTGTCAGTTCGTAGACGTTTCCGTCGGGGCCGCGAAAATGGGACCACGATCCGCCGTCATCGGCTTTGTGGACCGGGCCTATGAACTGGACGCCAGACGCTTCCAATTCCGCGCGGGCCTCCTCGACATCGTCCACAAGGAACCCGACTACAGGACCGGTATCGAAGTGCTTGTGGTCCTGATCGTCTGTCCCGAATACCTCGACCGTATCCCCGTTCGGGAGGTGGTAGACGGCGAAGCCAGGCTCTTCGTGGACAGGATCCAATCCCATCGTTTCCCTGAAGAAGCGGCTTGTGTCTTCGAATTTATCTGTTCTGGTTCCCAGCCACGAGAGCGCTTTAGCCTTCATCGTTCTTCCCCTTTCGTGGATGCTTCCGGCTCGGGCGACCAGAATTCCAGGAGGTTCCCGGCCGGGTCGTAGAAGTAGTGCGAGGTCGCCCGCATCCAATCCAGCGCGACAGGCCCGTAGACCTCGACGCCATGAGCGCGTACATGTTCGACTGCGGACTCCAGCCTGTCGCGCGGCACGGAGAATGCGTAATGGACCCTGCCCCAGCGTTCTCCCTGCGGTAGCGGTGAGTGTTCCTCGAACAACAACGGGCCGTTGCGGAGGGCGATGCGTTGGGATCTTCCCAGCCCGCCAGCCCAGAACCAGGCCCACTCTTCGTTGGCGTCGTCCGCCGTGCCGTCAGGTGTCAGGCCGATTACCTCACGGTAGAAACGGGCGGTCTGTGGCACGTCGTCCACGACCAGTACGATCTCGGCCAGGCCGGTGCTGAACCCCGCAGCTTTGGACACGGCGCTAGCTTCCATCGTAGGCCCGTTTCAGGTCGGCTGCCTGATAGCGTTCGCTGGGAAAGTCGCCTGTCAGAAGCTCCATCAGGCCGGGCACGCTCTCTTCGGGCAGCGGTCGGTCGCTTATGTCCTCCCCGGGGAATGCTTCCTGGTGCATCCTGGTCCGCATGTCGCCCGGGTCAACGGCGTATACGCGCAGTTCCGGGTTTTCTGCGCCGAGGATGTTGGAGATCTGCTCCAGCGCGGCCTTGCTCGACCCATAGCCGCCCCAGCCCTCGTACGGCTCGCGCGCAGCGTCGCTGGTGATGTTGATGATGCGGGCGCCCGGCTTCAACCCCTCCCGCACGGCCTGGGTCAGCGCGACCGGGGCTATGGTGTTCGTCCGGTAGACCTCCTCCAGAACGTCGAGCGGGTAGTCAAGTAGATATGGTTGAGGGCTCGGGCCGAGGATGCTCGCGTTGTTTACCAGCGCGTCCAGGCCGCCAGCTTCGTGCGCGGCGTCGGCTAGTGCCTGGCGATGATCCGGGTCCGCCACGTCGCCTGGGATGGCCGTGACTTTCGTGAGATCCGCAAGCTCGGCGTTGACCGCAGACTCAAGGTCTTGTGCCCCCCTGGCGTCAACGATCAGGGTCCAGCCTTCTTCGGCCAGCCTGCGGGCCAGCCCGAGCCCGAGCCCGCGTGAGGCCCCGGTGATTAGCGCGGTGCGTGGTCCGGTTTCAGTCATGGGGATCCTTCCTCTAGATGTGTTCATTCGTGTGTATATACGAATCGCTTCCGGCTATCCGGCGCGTCTTGCCTGCAATGCCTCGCGGCGTTCGGCTGAGGCTTTGGCAAGCTCGTAGCCCTTGCGGAAGAGTTCGACGACGTTTGGTACGTCCTCTGATTTCCTGATGCGGTAGCTCACGACGTCATCGAATCCGGCGGGGTGGGGGATCGCCCTTCCTTCGGAGACCAGTTCGTCGTGGATCCTCCTCGGAAACGTGATGTCCGCCACGCCGGTAACGTGGATGTGACCGAGATGCCGCCGCCCGAACCTGTAGACGGTGGCAGGTGGGACTTGAAATCCACCCTTCCCCGTGCCGCCCCTCATATCTTCCTTGCTGACGCCGGGCCAACTCAGGATCTCACGCCCTGCGGCCTCAATTAGTTCTTCGTTCACTACGCTCTCCTTCTCGCTTTTCGTACTCAGATAATGCGCTTTGGGAAGGCTGATGGCATCGTGCGCGAGGACGGTTTTCGGGCTGTACGGAAGTACAGGTCTCATGGGAATCTAGAGTGCAATTAGCGAAGCGTCGGAACCGTCTGCCTTCTTACCAATGGCTTATATGTCTGAAGCGCGTTCTTGCAGGGACTCTGTAAGATAGGTAAGTGGTATGTCTTCTTGAGCAAATGCAGCAGTACGGTTGCTAATTAACTATCATCAGGGTAAGTTGAAGCAATGTCGGAGTCTGTCAACAACGTACGCAATTGGCGCACAGTCGACCTGCGCCAGATAAAGTCCTTCAGAGAATTCGGCCTTATTCGATCCGTGCAACCGCGCTCATCTCAAGAAGCAGAGATAAGCCAGTGCTCCAGACCAATTTTCTCCAAATTGCGGGGGCAGTTTCGATCCTCAAAGGACTTGACTACCATCGAGATCAGTTTATCCTTTCGGCTGCTGAACTCCACGAAGGTGTGACGAGTAAGCGGAGGCAGTTACTTCAAGAGTACTTGCTTCATGAAGCGGTAGCATACGTCAATCGAGCGGGACAATTTTACTACTTTGCGAAGTCAGGAATTGTTAAGGCAAAAGGCACCCCGCCTTCTATTCCGCGCATAACTGAACTCGTGAATTTCCGCCACAAGCACACAGCGCATCGGTCGGTCGACGTGCCTCGGCTACAAGACACGGAAGAGCAACAAGCCTATCACGCAATGTCGTTAAGTGAGTTTGGAGGACAACTTTGGATTCCGAAGGAGAAAGATCCGCTTTCGACAAGCTTCGCGGACTTAATTTGTGGAGGTGGATATTTAGCCTTCCGGATAAATACGGATAACAACTTCTATGACTTAGTTATCGAGCGCGATCATGAGGCATTGATGCAAGAGGCCTATGAAATTCTGCTACATGTGCTTCAGTAGGTGTCAATCGGAACACTGGTCTTGAGAAATATGTGCACTGGAGGTGATTAATCCGCAAGCTAGACCAAGCCATGCCGACCAGCGATCCTGGCGGCCTCGGTTCGGTTCTGGGCGCCGAGCTTGTGCATGATGGAGCTGACGTGGAACTTCACGGTTCGCTCGGTGATGAAGAGGTCGGCTGAGATCTCTGCGTTCGTGTTGCCCCTGGCAACGAGCGATAGCACTTCGAGTTCGCGGGGTGTCAGGTCTTCGATCCGCTCCTCGTTTCGCCTCATGCTCTCGAGCAGGCGATCCGTGACTGCGGGACCGAGGAGCGAACCTCCTCCGTGTACGGTCTTGATGGCCTCGAAGAGTTGATGTCTGGATGCGCCTTTGAGCAGATACCCTTTCGCCCCTGCCCGAAGCGCCCCCAGTATGCGCTCGTCGTTATCGTAGGCTGTGAAGACGAGGGTTCTGGCAGGCGATCCATTCTCCTTGAGACGTTCCAGCGCCCCGACGCCGTCCAGGTTCGGCATCTCGAGGTCGAGCAGGATCACATCCGGCGACAACCTCTCAGCGAGGCTAACCGCCTCCTCACCATCCGAAGCCTCGCCCACGATCTCGAAATCTGGCTGTGTCTCCAGTACCCCGGCAAGACCCTCCCTGAGCATGGGGTGGTCGTCGGCCACCAGGATTCTGATCTTGGCCCCCGACTCCTCGCTCACAGCTTCTCCAGGGGGATGGACGCCACGATGGTTGTCCCAACGCCTGACTTGCTCTTCACGTCGAGGCTGCCGCCGAGTATCTCCATCCGCTCCCGCATCCCAACAAGCCCGTGCCGTCCGCCTGACGGCTCCGAAGGATCGAAGCCGTTGCCGTCATCCTCGATGGAGAGCTTCACTTCGACGGGGGTGGCGACGAGCCGGACGTTTACGCGGGCGGCATCCGCATGGTTCGCCACGTTGGTGAGCGCCTCCTGGCAGACGCGATAGAGATCCGCCTCCACCCGTGGCGGGAGCGGGCGTCCAGGGTTGACAGTCCCGAAATAGGCTTCCGTACTGTTCTGTGCGCTCCACCTCTCGACCAGGATCTTCAGCGCCCCGGAGAGCGGGCGTCCTTCCAGCGGGGCTGCCCGCAGATCCAGGACGGAGCGGCGGGCTTCTTCGAGGTTGGATTGCGTGAGGGAGAGGGCGCGTCGCAGGGGTTTGCGGACCTTCTCGCTTTCGGGGTCGAGCAGGGCGTCGGCGGATTCGAGCTGGAGGGCCGTGGCTGTGAGTCCCTGCGCGAGGGTGTCGTGGATCTCACGCGCCAGCCGGTTGCGTTCCTCGACGGCCCCGAGACGGCCGCTGCGGTCGAAGAGGCGGGCGCGCTCGACGGCGACGCTCAGGAGGTCGCCGATAGTGTACAGAAGTTCCAGATCCTCGGGTGAGAGGCTGCGCCAGCCAGGGCTCGCGACGTTCATGACGCCGAGATGCACTTCGCCCTTGTATAGCGGGATGCTCGCGTGGTAGCGGAGGCCGCCCGTGCCGTCAACGAGGCCCTTGAGACGGCTGCACGTCAGGACGTTGACGTTCGCCGCGCCATTGAGGTCGCCCTGCTGATATGTGTCGAGGCAGTAGCAGTATCCGGAGCCATCCATACGGCGTGGATCGTCGGCAAGGGCCGGTGGAAGGTTGCGGGTGGCTGCAAGGTACGGCTCGGAGGTGGATTCGTCTATCAGCCAGATCCAACCCGTGCGCAAGCCAAGCAAATCCGCGACCTGAGAGAGCGCGAACTCCAGCGTCTCGCCCAGGTTCACCGAGCGGTTGAGCTCCCTTGCGATGGCGTTCAACACGGATAGCTCGTGGTTGAGCCGCCGCAGATCCTTCGCGCTGTCTTCGCCTTCCACCATCTTCGGGAAAAGTCTATCCGAAAACCCGCCCGTTCGGGTGGTGTCCGGCGTCCGGGTTGCATGTAGAGTGAGCCCGGCGAGCATGGAGGTCGAGACGGATGACGTATCAGGGTGATCCTGGCTTCAGGGTATGAGAAGAGCGGGGTGAGAATGGCGATCTTCAGGCGTCCGCAGTCGATGCGCAACCTGACGGAAGAGCAGCGCGCCGAGGAGCGCGCGTCCACGTGGCTGGAGCTGTTCTTCGATCTTTGCTTCGTGGTCGCGGTGGCGGCGCTGGCGCGAGGTCTGCACCATGATCCCACGCTCGGCGGAATCCTGCGCTTCGTCGGGTTGTTCGTGCCGGTATGGTGGGCCTGGATGACGTACACATGGTACGGAACGAGCTTCGACAACGACGACGTGCCTTACCGCGTGACCCTGCTCGCCGCCATGCTTTTCATGCTCGGTATCGCAGCCTCCGTCGAGGGTGTCGGGGCGCAGCCTGGCGCGACGGCTGGCTTCGTCGTTTCCTACGCGGCGCTGAGGGTTCTGCTGGTATGGCTGTTCCTGCGGGCCAGGTACCACACCCCACAGAACCTGCGCGGCTTCGTGGACTGGTACGCTGGCGGCAACGCGCTTGGGGCCGTTCTCTGGATGGCTTCGCTGCTCGCCCCGGCGCCCGCTCTCTACATTTTCTGGGGTGTTGCGCTCTTCGTCGAGCTTCTCGCGCCGATACTGGCTGTTCGTACTCTGGACGAGCCGAAAGTCAGCTTTCATCCGCGTCACATCGCCGAGAGATACGGGCTGTTCACGATCATCGTTCTCGGCGAATCTGTACTCGCCGTCGCCGCAGGGACTTCGGGGACAGATTGGGCAATGGCCGCAGTATCCACAGCCGTGCTCGGTTTCGTCGCGGCGGCTTGTATATGGTGGATCTACTTCGACTACGTCGAGACGACTGGAATGTCCCTGGCCCCGAAGCCCGCTTTCTACTGGGGATACGG
>JACDAR010000155.1 GCA_013695335.1 Rubrobacter sp. | reverse complement strand
TGGCCCCTGAGAATGGTCGCCCTGGAGGGGCAGCATAGCGAACGGGTGACGAACGCCTCCGTGAAGTTCACGCCCTGGTCGGCTAATAGTGCTTGGGTGTTGGGCATGTACTTCAGGTCGGAGGCTTTCATGTCATCGGTGAGAATGAACAGTATGTTGGGCCGTGGGCCCATTGCCTTGTCCAGGCTACTACTGTCCTGATGGTTGACGACACCTCTCAAGTCCGCCCAGATCAGAAGCCCTACCAATGCCGCTGCTGCCATCACCGCCGTTCGTTTCATCGATTCTCCCTTTCGTTGAGAGCATCTACTTCGGAGCAATCTTTTGCCTCCGCCCGCCGGAGTCGATAGGTAGAAGGCATCTGTAATTGCATGTGAATCACAGCGGCTTGATAGGGGAGCTCGCGCCGAGCAACTCTCCAGATGAGTCTCTGGCTCGCACGGCGAGGTACGGTCTGGAGCTCTGCACCAGCATGTCCGTCTCGAAACCGTTGCGGGGCACCGAATCCAGGAACTCTAGTTGGTCTGGGCGCGGGCCAGCGAGCACTTCCCAGGTGGCGACCTCCGTGGCACCGTTCCAGCTAGCGTAGACTCTGACCTCGTCCTCGGAGGTGCGCTCCGCCACGGCAGCAGGACGGTCGTTCGGGTGAGCGCTCCACGGAAAGCGGAATGCCCGGTAGGATTTGTTCCCGGTTGGCAACCTGGCATCGAAGAGCAGTTCCCCATCCTTGCTGAACTCGGAGAGGGTCAGTGCCCTGCCCCAACCTATGAACGCGTTGCCGTTCGGTAGCACCTGCATGTTGCCTGCCGCGTCGGCGTACTGTTTGTCGGGGTGGGTATACTCGCGTACCAGAGTCGCGCACATCCGCTCCTCGTCGAGATCTAGCACGATGGCGCGGGACTCTTCTACCGATTCGGGGTATCCGTTATCGAAGACCGTGGTGCCGTTGTCGAAGATGGTGATGGTTCCGTCGGGCTGGCGGCGGGCGTCGTGCTGGTAGGCAAATCGGGTGCCCGGACCCATCTCGAAGTCGCTCTTCTTGCCGCACAGCCGCCAGATGATCTCGCCGGTTGTGCGGTCTATCTTGTAGACGGTGGAGGTTTGGCGGGCGGATATCAGTAGGTTGTTGTCATGATCCACGTCTATGGAGTTGATGTGGAAGTAGTCGATGCCGCGGAGGTCGTGATGCTCTCCCGGCCTGGCGTAGGTCTCCTCCAGGCCGACGTGGTCGAGGCTGTGCCACTCGAAGAGCACATCGCCTGTCTCGATGTCGAGCTCCTGGATAATACCTTGCGTCGCCACGCTTTCCTTGGGGCCACCGACGGGGGTGAGATCCCACGGCGCCGGGTCATAGATGGTGATCAGCGCGGTATCCTGGGGAGTGATGAGAAACTCGTGGTGGTCCCCGTTGTAGCCGTTGCCCGCGTGGAGCCGGGCTATCTCGCTGGAGGAACAGTCGAAGATCACGTACTCCCCGCCCATTTCCCCCCAGGTAAGAACAGGTTTGCCGCGGTAGTCCTGCACCTTCAGGTCCATCGCCCGTCTTTGTGTGTGGTGGAACCACACCACCTGTCCGCGATCGTCCACGATCAGCGCGCCCCCCTGCGCTGCGTCACCCTCATCTGGAGAGACGAAGATGTAGCCGGGGGCTGTGTCGCCGTGTGCTTTCTTGGCTATCTCGACAACGGGTGGACCGAGGTCTGGGCGCGTGCGGAAGGCCCACACGTCATTCGGAGACGTGGATGAAGCGCCTGGCAAGAGCCTGACCCTTGAGGTGCTCTTACGCGGATCGCAGCCCACCGTGTTCATCAACGCGAGGTACGTTGCGCTGGCGCCCACCCCTGCGAGAAACTGGCGTCTGGTGAACCTTGTGCCCATCGTGATCCTTCCTTCTATCGAGAGGGACTTCATCCTGGTTGTCCGTCCGTGCCGCAATTCACTCCAAACACCGTAGCCGCCTACCGTTAGCTGGCCGTTAGCCAGGGAGCCCAAGGACGTAGTTAGAATTAGCTATATTCGGATCAAGGCGAGTAGAGGCTTACGCTACTGCGCTATCGTGGGGAGGCAGCGGTCTTCGTATGGTGGCGTCATGCTCATGGCGTCGAGCCAGCGGGAAGAAACACGGGTTGGCAAGAGGGGAGGGAGATCGTCCCAGGATAGTGCAGCAGTTAGCCAGTCAGCCCGACGGCGCCGAACGCCAGCGCCTGTCCCGGAGATGGAGCAGCTTATCGGCATGTGGGAGAGGCTGGACAAACTTGGGAAGCGAGTGGGCCGAGAGGTTTGTTCGGCAGCATTCAGCTTCGGCAACAAACTCGAACGATCGTCGCTCTGAGACAGTTACACCAACGACTAGGCGCTTCATGCAGGCGAGCCCGGCCAGTTCTAGCACCGCACCTCTACCTCAGCATGTCAGCGGAGACTATCTGCGTACACTTCTCGGCAGAAGGCGTGCAGCGTGCTAAGCAAGGGTTGGTAGTCCGCGCAGGATCAGCGGGTTGCCGAAATGAGGGAGCATCGTGCGGCGGTGTAAGTAACCATGTCGTCATCGCGACGCGCGTAGCTTGTAGTGTTGCCAGCTTGACGAGGGCCTACGTTCAGTGGCCGACGCCCCAACCTCTCCTCACACTCTATCGTGCCCAATTCCGGCGTCGCGAGCGCGGATGACGGCCTGCGCCCTATCGGCCACCTGCAGCTTGAGCAGGATGTTGGAGACATGGTTTCTAACCGTCTTCAGGCTCACGAACAGCTGCCGGGCTATCTCCCGGTTGCTCTTGCCCTGCGCAACCAGGGAGAGAACTTCCTCTTCGCGCTGGGTGAGTTCCGGGAAGGCGCGCTGGGGCGCGGCTGACCGGGGGGCAGAGAAGAAGCCCATAATGCGCTCGGCCACGCCGGGCCCGAATACGGCTTCTCTGCTTGCCACCGCCCGGATGGCATGCACCACCCCCTCGCCGCCAGAGTCCTTGAGGAGGTAGCCCCTGGCCCCGGCGCGCATCGCGGCGAAAACCGAATCATCATCCTCGAACATGGTGAGCACCAATACGCCTATCTGCGGGCTTGCCTGCAGGATCTCGCGCGTGGCCTCTATACCATTCAGGCCGGGCATCTTTATATCCATGAGGATGACGTCGGGCTCGAGCTTGTGGGCCAGCTCCACCGCTTCGTCGCCCCTCGCAGCCTCCCCCACGACCGCGATGTCGGCCACCCTCTCCAGTCGGCCACGCATGCCCTCGCGAAAGAGAGGGTGATCGTCGGCTATCAGCACGCGAATGGTATCCTCCATGCCTCTTCACTCCTCTCTACGGTGAGTATCTCTTGCGGTCTGGAAGGGCAGAAGCGCCCTTACCAAAGTGCCGCCTCCCGCCAAGGGTCTTACGGTACAACTGCCTCCGAGCTCCTCGGTTCGCTCGCGCATCGAGATCTTCCCCACCCCGGCCCTGACGTCCTCCCGTATGCCCCTCCCGTCGTCTTCGACCTCCAGGCTCAGGACGCGTGCCTCCTCGTCGAGTCGTATGTGAATCGAGCAGTGGCTCGCACTCGCGTGGCGCACCACGTTGGCCAGGGCCTCCTGGGCGATCCTGTAGCATGCCACCTCCACGGCAGCGGGCAAGTGCGACAGCTCCTGCGGATTGTCCACCGATATGCGCAAACCCGGAGGGCCATACTGTAGCGCCCCTTCCCTCAGGGCACCGACGAGGCCAAGCTCATCGAGGGCAGGCGGCCTGAGGGCGTGAACCGAGTACCGGACGTCCGAGACGATCTCCCGGGCGCGCTCCGAGAGCTTCGCTACCAGGACGGAAGCTTCAGGGTAATCCGAGACGATATCGCTCGCGGTTTCAAGCTCGAGCGTGAGCGCGGCCAGCTGAGGGCCGACTCCATCGTGCAGGTCCCGCCTCAGGCGTCGCCTCTCCTCCTCCCTGGCGGTGACCAGGCTTTCTCTCGACCTCTGCAGCTCCGTGTTTGCCTCCTCCAACTCCCGGTTGGCTTCCTTGAGGTCCTCGCTCGCGTGCAAGGCCCGGCTACGGCTACGCACTAGCATCCAGGTGATGCCGAAGAGCAGCAAACTCACGGCTACACCGCTCCCGAACACGAAGGTGGGTAGGTTGCTCTTGGCGCCTTCTTCGAATTTTGGCAGCGTGGTGAAAAATAGAGCCCACCGCCGTGGCTGGATTATTATCCCGGCCGCTTGCATCGCTCTCCGCTCGGTGAAGAGAGCCGTATCCCCTGTGTCCCCGGCGTTCTTCACGTCATTGTTGTCGTAGAGCAGCGAGCTAGAGGCCACCGCCTTGCCATCGTAGACCTCGAAGTCTATGGCAGGGTGGAAGGTCTTCCCGTAGGCGTGGGCGAAAAGCCTATGCGCCCTGAGGGTGCCAACGACGAATCCCCTCAGGGCGCGGCGCCGTTCGGCAACGGTGCCCTTCGGCTCGTCCTCCTGGTAGACCGGCAGATACACTACATAGCCTTTCCTCAAGGTGATGTCTGCCTCAGCACGTGACGGAGCATCTGTCAAAACGTAGTCCATCTTCGTCGCCTGCGGCGAGCCGATGTCTCGCGCCCGGTCCATGACGGACCGGTGCGCGGGATCCGAGTACGCGTCGTAGCCGATCATCCTCCGATTGGCCTCGTTGGAGGGCGCCACAAACTCGATGGGGAAGTAAGCCGAACGTTCGCCGTCCGATTCTGGCCACAGACCCGGCATGCCTTCTTTTCGAGCCGCTCGGGAGTAACTCTCCCGCTGCCCGGGCTTCACGTATTTCGCAAAGCCCAACGCCTGGAGACCTTCGAGGTGGGTCTCAAGTGGCATGCTGTCCACGTAGTCACTCCACTCGTCTTGCTCGATCGAACCGCTCACATGCAACAATCCTCGGGCGCCATACATCGCGTCGCGATAGGCTATCACTCGGCGGTAGATGGCTGACTTCGTGGCCTGTGTGGCCTCGTCAAACTGGGCGCGGTTCTGCGCTTCGACGCTCTGGCGCACGTAGTTCCAGGAAGCGAGGGCCGTAAGGAGAGAGATCACTAGCACCGCATAGGCCGCCGCCCCGCGCCGCAGGTGGCGTCCTGCACGGGCGAACCCCGGCCGCAGTGCCGTCCAGACAGCATTCAGTCTATCCACACCAAACTCCACCACGAACCGACGATGCCCTGGCGGCAGGCGGCCAGTAGTCACGCACTGGGATGGACGGCAACGCGTTCCTACCCTCGCCGGACCTCGTCATATCAGGTAGTGATCGCATAGGCGCTACTCTTTCTTCCTCAAGCCCTTTCCAACCTCAATGATGGCACCGAATGCGGCTTGGTGCATCCGAAGTCGTCAACCTTCGAGAACCAGCCGGTGCCGAAAGTAGCAGCGCTTTCTCCAGGCGTCCCATGGGGCTCGATCTTGAACAGCATATGGGCTCTGTGGTCCTTTCCGCGCCGCTGCCCGCTAGGCAACTTTTTGTTCATCTCTCAATGACCGACTTACGTGCGACCGCTAACGCAAGCCTATACGGGAAGGTGTCCCGCCGTCATGGGCAAGATTCCCGAGTTGGACGGGAACATCTTCCCGAGTAGCTCGGGATGGATGCCTGGGCTCGGATTCTCTACTGAAGC
>JACDAR010000151.1 GCA_013695335.1 Rubrobacter sp. | reverse complement strand
GGTGGACCGTCTTCCTGCATCCGGAGCAGCAGCATCTGGTCGAAAAGGAGTACAGTGGTCCTTCGCGCGTCTCCGGGTCGGCTGGCACGGGCAAGACCGTAGTTGGCATACACCGGGCCGTGCATCTCGTCCGCGCCAACCCGGACGCCAGGGTGCTGCTCACGACCTTCTCCGACGCCCTGGCAAACTCGTTGCGCGCGAAGTCGAGACTGCTAATCAGCGGCGAACCCCGTCTCGGCGAACGGCTGGAAGTACACTCTATGGATGTGATCGGCCGACGGCTATACGAATCGAACTTCGGCCGGATCGAAGTCGTTCCCAGAGAGACGATGCGGCAACTCCTCGAAGAATCGGCCAACGACGTCGAGGGCCACAGGTTCAGCCCGCATTTTCTCCTGACGGAGTGGGAGCAGGTAGTGGATGCCTGGCAGTTGAGTACGTGGGAAGAGTACCGCGACGTCAGACGTCTGGGACGGAAGACCCGCCTGCCGGAGCAACAGCGGCGCGTGCTCTGGGAGATATTCGACAGGGTGAGATCCAGCCTTCAAAACCGAAATCTCATGACCAACGCCGACATGTTCGGACGCCTGGCATCATATCTCGTGGACAGCGGCCGACCGCCGTTCGATTTCGCCGTGGTGGACGAGGCGCAGGATATCAGCGTCGCTCAATTGCGTTTCCTGGCCGCGCTCGGCGGCAACCGGCCTGACAGCCTGTTCTTCGCCGGAGATCTCGGCCAGAGAATCTTCCAGCAACCCTTCTCCTGGAAGGCGCTCGGCATAGACATTCGCGGGCGTTCCAGCACACTCCGGGTCAACTACCGGACCTCGCACCAAATCCGGACGCAGGCCGACCTGCTGCTTGGGCCGGAGGTTTCGGACGTTGATGGCAACACCGAGGAACGGCGCGGCACGGTGTCGGTCTTCAATGGAGCCAAACCCGTGATCCATGTTTCGGACAGCCCGGAAGACGAAATTCGATCGGTGGGTGAATGGCTACTGGATCTCCGAAAAGCGGGTGTCATGGCACACGAAATGGGCATTTTCGTTCGTTCGGCATCGGAGATAGACCGCGCCCGCAGCGCTGCCGAAAATACCGGGCTCTCCTACAAGATCCTGGACGAAAACATCGAGACGAGTAGCGGACACGTCTCGATCAGCACCATGCACCTCGCGAAAGGGATGGAGTTCCGTGCTGTCGTCGTCATGGCCTGCGACGATGAGGTCATACCCTCGCAAGACCGGATCGAGACGGTCGCCGACGACGCGGATCTGTCCGAAGTCTATGACACGGAACGCCACCTGCTCTACGTCGCCTGTACTCGCGCAAGGGATTTCTTGCTCGTGACGAGCGGAGACTCTCCCTCAGAATTTCTCGACGATCTTCAGACGTGATGGGACATGTGATGCAATCATCTGAGCTCCCAGTCAGGACAACAGTGTAGTTGGCTACAACGCCGCCAAACGTAACATTGATTGACACAGATCGTTGCTGATCCTAATATGTACGTACATATTTCTATGGAGGTGAAGGTGGACTCGACGACGAAGATAATCGACTCGGATGCGCACCCCTGGATCAACGGCGACGTGAAAGGCTTGATGCCTTACCTGAGCACAGCCTGGCAGAGGCGTTTCGAGGGGAGCAAGTCAACGCTGCCTGACCATCCGCTGCGCCCGCCACTCGCCGGGGGAACCTCCATACGGCGGGACACCAGGCCGCCGGGGGGTGGAGCGGGAGGCTCCGACCCTGAGTTCATGCGTGAAGATCATCTGGACCGCCACGACATCGAGTACGCCGTGCTCTCCTCCATACAGGCTGGCAAGATCGCCACGCTCCCGAACGCCGATGAGGCGGTCACGCTCGCGCGGGCTTTCAACGACTACTTCACGAACGAGTGGCTGACCGTGGATTCGCGCTACAGGCTGGCGATGTGCGTCGCGGCCCACGATCCCCTTGCCGCTGCGGATGAGATCCGGCGCATCGGGGGTGATGAAGGCGTCGTCGCCGTCTTCATACCGCTGCTGAACATCCTGATGGGCAACCGCCACTACTACCCGATCTACGAGGCCGCCGAGGAACATGGGCTTCCGGTCCTGATTCACCCTACCGGCACGGAGGGCGGGTTTCAGACCAGCGTCGCCTTCGCCGGGGGCAACCCAAGCACGTACATCGAGCGTCACACGATCTTCCCCGAGGTGGCGATGGCCAGCATCACGAGCCTGGTCTTCGAGGGCGTCTTCGTGCGTTTCCCAGGGTTGAAGGTGCTCGCGGCGGAGTTCGGGTACAGTTGGGTGCCGCACCTTCTGTGGAGGATGGACCAGAACTGGCGGGAGTTCAGGCGGGAGGTGCCCTGGATCGAACGCGAGCCGAGCACCTATTTCCTCGACCACGTCCGGTTCACGAGCCAGCCCGCCGAGGAGCCGGAGAAGCGAGAGTACCTGATGCAGATCCTGGAGATGGTCCACGCGGATCGCACGCTGCTCTTCAGCACGGACTACCCGCACTGGGACACGGACTACCCCGAGACCACCTTCAAGCGCATCCCGGACGATCTGCGCCGCCGCATCTTCCACGACAACGCCGCCGAACTCTTCGGGCTCGGAACCCACGCGCGGGTCTGAGGAAACCCTTGCAACACCGCGTGGGACACGTCAGCGAGATCCCTGACCGTGAAGCCTTCATCGTCGACGTGAACGGCCGGTCCATCGGCGTGTTCAACGTGGACGGAAAGTTCTATGCCGTCAGGAACGTATGCCCGCATAAAGGCGCCCCGATCTGCCGTGGAACGGTCGGGGGCACCATGCTCCCGAGCAAACCGGGAGAGCTGGATTACGGCTATGAGGACAGGGTCCTGAAATGCCCCT
>JACDAR010000142.1 GCA_013695335.1 Rubrobacter sp. | reverse complement strand
GCCGGATTTAAACCGGAAGCTTCAACCGGAGGTTTGGGCTTGATGCCGCCACCGGACCCCGGATTCCGGCATCTGTTATTTTGGGGCGAGAACGGGTGAAGGGAGACGAGCTTTGGAAGATCCTGCTTTCGCTAACGCTCACGAGCTAGCGGCGGCGATCCGCGAGCGCGAGATTTCAGCGGTCGAGGCATTGGAGGTTCACCTCGACCGGGTCCGGCGCTACAACCCGGCGTTGAACGCGATCGTTACCCTGGATGCAGAGGGTGCAAGGGAGAGGGCGCAGGAGGCTGACGATGCGCTGGCGCGGGGAGAGGACTGGGGACCGCTACACGGCGTGCCGATTACGCTGGAGGATTGCCATGCCACCGCGGGCATCAGGTCCACCTGGGGCGGCCATCCGTCTCTTGCCGAGCACGTCCCGTCCGAAGACAGCGTCGTGACCGCCCGTCTGAAGGTCGCCGGGGCCGTCATGTTCGGCAAGACCAACGGGCCCGAGGTCTGGGGCCCGGACGGCGTCTTCGAGCGCACGAACAACCCCTGGGACCTGGAGCACTCACCGGGAGGTTCGAGCTCCGGGCCCGGCGCGGCGCTCGCCGCCGGGCTCACTCCCCTGGACATCGGGATGGACACCCTGGGTTCGATCCAGTCCCCCGCCCACTGCTGTGGCGTCTTCGGCATGCGCCCCACGGAACGCCGCGTCTCGCTGAAAGGCGGCTTCTTCATAGACCCGATCCTCAAGTTCCACATCATGTCCGTAGCTGGCCCGATGGCGCGTAGCGTCGAGGATTTACGACTCGCGCTGAGGCTCATCGCCGGACCCGACCACCGGGACCCATCCGTACCGCCGCTGTCGTGGCAGGATATCCTTGCGCCGGCCATGCCAGATCTGCGCGTCGCCTGGTCGCCAACGCTTCCCGGCGTGCCGGTACTCGGCGAAACGCGCGCGGCGGTAGAGGAGCTAGCCGGAGAGTTGGGCCGGCGGGGCGCCCACGTCGAGCAAAGCCTGCCCGAGTTGGATTTCGCCGAACAGAACGATTTTGCGCAGCGGACGTTCGACCTGATCGCCGGGACCTTCGGCGCTGCCGAACCGTCAGCGTCGCTCGATGGTTACCTCACGGCGCTGCACCGGCGCGAGACGTTCGTCCTGGCATGGGAGCGCTTCTTCCGAGAGTGGGACGCGTTCATCTGCCCGGTGGAACCAGCCGTCGCCGAAAGACACGACGAGGTGGTTCTGGTAGACGGAGAGCCGGTCACGGAAGCCCAGAGGGATATCCCGAGCATGTCCTCCCCGGTATCGGGATGTCCGACGGTGGTGATCCCGCTGACCCTCAGCCACGAAGGGCTACCCATCGGCGTGCAGGTGGTGGGACGCCGATGGGACGACGAGCGGCTGCTGGCAATCGCCGAGTCGTTGTCGGAGATGACGGGCGGGTTCCGGCGGCCACCCGGATATTGAGCAACCAGCCGCACGTAAAGGAAACAGAGTGAGTGACACGAACGAAGGGGATACGGAATATGCGATCAAACAGGTTGGCGACCGCTACTACCCGATCATCATAGACAGGGAAGCCGGTGGCCACTACGAGATCAAGAACCCCATGACCGGCAGCACTTTAAGCTACACGAAGGAAGGGGCGGCGAAGAAGTACGTCGAGCGCGCCCGCCAGCAGGAGCGCGAAGGGTGAGAGACTACGACCCCGCCACCTACGGGGACCGTATGGCCGAGGTCTACGACGACTGGTTCGGCATCCCTGCGGGCGCGGAGAGCACGAGTCACGTCTCCGTCTACGAGCGCGGCTGACCGGGCTCCGCGCGTTGCGCGAGCCCCGGAACTGTCCTAGTGTTCTGAACGATGAAGGTCTCCGAAGCCATCGGGCGGACGCTGGCCGAACGTGGGGTCGAGGCGTTCTTCGGCCTCGTCGGGAGCGGCAACTTCACCGTCGTGAACGCGCTGCGCGGATCGGGCGCGGCATTCTACTCCGCCCGTCACGAGTGCGGAGCCCTGATGATGGCCGACGGGTATGCCCGCTCCAGCGGCAGGATCGGGGTGGTAAGTGTCCATCAGGGACCGGGCTTTACCAACACGCTCACCGGCCTGACGGAGACCGCCAAGAATCGCACGCCAATCGTACTGCTCGCCGCCGATACGCCATCCGGGACACTGTGGTCGAACTTCAAGATCGACCAGGGTGCCCTCGCGGAGACCACCGGCGCCATCGCCGAGCGCGTGCGCTCTCCAGAGACAGCCGCAATGGACGCAGCCCGCGCCCTCCGGCGTGCCGGAGTCGAGCGTCGTCCCGTGGTGCTCAACATACCGATAGACCTCATCGAGATGTCCTGCCCGGATGAACTTCCGGTCGAAGACGCGCTGGATCTGGAACCGCCGCGCCCATCAAAACGCTCCGTGGCGCGGGTGGCTGACCTCCTCACTTCATCCGAACAGCCCGTGATAGTGGCCGGTCGAGGCGCCGCACTCTCGGAAGGTGGACGCGAAACCCTGGAAGCCCTCGGAGAACGAACCGGGGCCCTGCTGGCGACGAGCGCGATGGGGCACGGGCTCTTCTCTGGCAGTCCATACTCTGTCGGAATAGCCGGTGGTTTCGCGTCACCGCTCGCCATCGAACTGATGTCGCGGGCGGACGCCGTGCTCGCGTTCGGCGCGTCGCTCAACCACTGGACCGCCCGCCACGGCAGGCTCTTCCCGCCAGAAGCCCGCGT
>JACDAR010000137.1 GCA_013695335.1 Rubrobacter sp. | reverse complement strand
CCTTCATAGTCGATCCCACGGCGGCGTTCATCACGCTCGGCGTCTACGCGCTCTTCCTCCTGTACTTCGGCCTCTACAGCCGCCATCACCTCGTGGCCCAGGCCCCGGAGGAGGAGTTCGCCACCATCGAGAAGGCCGAGTCCGAGCTGGCCGGAAGCTAGAAGGGAATAGAGATGGAGACACGGGAAAAGGGAGGCCTGGACCTCGACAAGCTCCGCGCCGCCGTGGACGCGGGAGTGATAGACACCGTCCTGATCGCCATGACGGACATGCAGGGCCGACTCCAGGGCAAGCGCCTCACCGCCACGCACTTCCTGGATGAGGTAGTCGAGCACGACGCCGAGGGCTGCAACTACCTGCTCGCCGTTGACGTGGAGATGAACACCGTCGAGGGCTTTGCGATGTCATCCTGGGAGCGCGGCTACGGCGACTTCGTCTTCAAGCCGGATATGGACACCCTGCGCCGCGTTCCCTGGCAGGAGGGGACGGCTATGGTGACGTGCGACCTTGTGTGGGAGGATGGCTCGCCCGTCGTGGCATCTCCCCGGCAAATCCTCAAACGCCAGCTAGAACGCCTCTCGGAGCGTGGCCTGGAAGCCTTCGTCGGCACGGAGCTTGAGTTCCTCGTGTTCCGCGACTCTTACGAGGAGGCGTGGCGCAAGGGATATAAGGATCTCGAACCCGCGAACTACTACAACGTGGACTACTCGCTGCTCGGCACGGCCCGCGTCGAGCCGCTCTTGAGGCGCATAAGAAACTCGATGTCGGATGCGGGGCTCGCCGTGGAGGACGCGAAGGGCGAGTGCAACTTCGGGCAGCACGAGATCAACTTCAAATTCGATAGGGCTCTCGCCACCGCCGACGGACACTCCATCTATAAGAACGGCGCCAAGGAGATCGCCGCCCAGGAAGGCTGTGCCATCTCCTTCATGCCCAAGTTCGACGACCGCGAGGGCAATTCCTGCCACATCCACCTCTCCCTGCGCGGCGAGGACGGGAACGCCGTCTTCGCCGACGATCACGGTTTTTCGGAAACGTTCGAGCACTTCCTGGCCGGTCAGCTCGCCTGCCTGCGGGAGTTCACGATGTTCTTCGCCCCGAACATCAACTCGTACAAGCGGTACGCGAAGGGATCTTTCGCCCCGACGGCCATAGCCTGGGGAAGGGACAACCGCACCTGCTCCCTGCGCGTCGTCGGTCACGGCCCGTCTTTGCGGGTAGAGAACCGCCTGGCGGGTGGGGACGTGAACCCGTACCTGGCCATCGCCGCCATGATCTCGGCCGGACTACACGGCATCGAGAACGAACTTTCCCTCGAAGACGAACTCGACGGCAACGCCTACGAATCAGACAAACCCCACGTCCCGACGAGCCTCGGCCA
This sequence comes from Rubrobacter sp., assembly GCA_013695335.1. Taxonomy (GTDB): domain Bacteria; phylum Actinomycetota; class Rubrobacteria; order Rubrobacterales; family Rubrobacteraceae; genus JACDGB01. Next base: position 1,843 of record JACDAR010000137.1, on the reverse strand, counting down.
GGCGCGGGAGCTGTTCGCCGGGAGCGAAGCGGCCCGCGAAGCCTTCGGGGAAGAGGTTGTGGATCACTACCTGAACGCCGCGCGGGTCGAGATAGAGGCTTTCGAGGCTGCTGTCACCGACTGGGAGCGCTACCGGACCTTCGAGCGCCTGTGAGCGGAGACGGGAAGCGACCAACCATCGGCGTCACGGCGGCGACGGAGAACGTCAGCTATGGTGCCTGGAAGGAGATGCCGACCGTCATCAGCCCGGTGAGCTACGTGAGGGCCGTGCAGCGAGCGGGGGGAAGGCCGATACTGCTGGCGCCGGACCCTGAGGATACAGAAGACCCGGCCGGGGTTCTGGATTTCCTCGACGTCCTGATCGTCACCGGCGGGGCCGGAGACCTCGACCCCGCCCTATATGATCAGAAGCCACACCCGCAGACCGGGCCCGTGCAGGAGGAGCGGGACGCCTATGAACTAGCGCTCGTGCGCGCCGCCATCGAGCGCCGGATGCCGGTCCTGGGCATCTGTCGCGGGATGCAGGTTCTGAACGTCGCCTACGGCGGCGGCATCGAGCAGCATCTCCCTGACGTGGTCGGTCACGAGCACCATCGTCACACGCCTGGCGTCTTCGCCGACCACGACGTGGATCTGGAGCCAGAATCCGTCGCAGCCCGGGCTGTGGGCTCGGATCGCACGCCGGTCAAATCGCACCATCACCAGGGGGTTCGGGAGATCGGGCCCGGGCTCGCTGTCACCGGGTGGTCCGAAGATGGCGCGGTCGAGGCCATAGAAGATCCCACGTGCCCGTTCGTGCTCGGTGTTCTCTGGCATCCAGAAGAGGACGAGAAAAGCCTTATCATAGAGGCCCTGATTTCGGAGGTTTCCTAGATTGCTAGAAGTGCTAAATCCCGCCACCGCCGAAGTGCTGGAGAGAATCGAACAGGCCACTGCGGAAGATACGGACGCCGCCATCGCCCGCGCGAAGGAAGCGTTCCCGAAATGGAGGGCCGTCGAGCCCGCGGACCGCTCGCGTCTGCTGCGCCGCCTCGCTAACGCGCTGGAGGACGAGAAGGAGAATCTGGCGCGGCTCGAATCCCGGAACACAGGCAAGCCCATCGGGGATTCGCGGGGCGAGATGAGTATGGTCGCCGAGACGTTCCACTATTACGCCGGGATGCCGGAGCGTTTGCTCGGCGACACCATCCCGGTCTCCGGCGGCGTGGATGTGACGTTCCGCGAGCCGCTCGGGGTGGTCGGCCTGATCGTACCGTGGAACTTCCCGCTCACCATCGCGAGCTGGAAGATGGCCCCGGCCCTCGCCGCAGGCAACACGCTGGTTTTGAAACCAGCCGAACTTACCCCGCTGACCGCGCTGGAGTTCGAACGCATCGCCCTCGAAGCGGGAATTCCGGAGGGCGTCGTGAACGTGTGCGTGGGACCGGGGAGCGAGGTCGGGCGCCGGATCGTCGAGCACCCTGACGTGGCTAAGGTCGCCTTCACCGGCTCGACGGCGGTGGGACGTGGGATCATGGCGGGCGCAGCCGATACTATAAAGCGCGTCACCCTGGAGCTCGGCGGCAAGTCCGCCAACGTGGTCTTCGCCGACGCCGACCTGGAGAAAGCCGCAGCCTCCGCACCTGTCGCCGTCTTCGGCAACGCCGGCCAGGATTGCTGCGCCCGCTCGCGCATCCTGGTTCAGCGGAGTGTCTTCGACGAGTTCCTCTCCCTCATGCAGCCGGCCGTCACCGGCATGAAGGTCGGTGACCCGTTCGACGAGGCGACCGAGATGGGGCCGCTCATCTCGGCGGACCACCGCGAGAAGGTGGCATCCTACGTGCCGGACGATGCGCCGGTGGCG
>JACDAR010000136.1 GCA_013695335.1 Rubrobacter sp. | reverse complement strand
CCCATGACCGCCGTCGCCGCCGCCACGGCCGGGCTGACGAGGTGAGTCCGGCCGCCCTTGCCCTGCCGTCCCTCGAAGTTGCGGTTGCTCGTCGAAGCACACCGCTCGCCGGGGGCGAGGATGTCCGGGTTCATGCCCAGGCACATCGAACACCCCGCGTTGCGCCAGTCGAAGCCGGCTTCGGTGAAGATCGTGTCCAGCCCCTCCTCCTCGGCCTGCTTCTTGACGCGCATCGAGCCTGGAACGACCATCGCCCGAATGCCTTCCTTGACCTTGTGGCCTTCGAGGACGCTGGCTGCGGCGCGAAGGTCCTCGATGCGGGCGTTGGTGCAGGAGCCGAGGAACACGGTGTCCACCTCGATGTCCCGGATCGCCGTTCCCGGCTTCAGGTCCATGTACTTGAGCGCCCGCTCGTGGTGGTCGTTCTCGGGCTCTGGTACGGCATCATCGAGGCCGACGGTCTGGGCCGGGGTCGTGCCCCACGAGACGTAGGGGACGAGGTCTCCGGCCTTTATGACGACCTCCTTGTCGAACTCCGCGCCTTCGTCGGTGTGGAGCGACTTCCACTCTTCGACAGCGATCTCCCAGTCCGCGTCCTTCGGGGCGTGGTCCCTGCCCCGAACGTACTCGAAGGTAGTCTCGTCCGGCGCTACGAGCCCTGCCCGCGCCCCTCCCTCGATAGACATGTTGCACACGGTCATGCGGCCCTCCATAGAGAGTTGCCGCACGGCCTCGCCCCTGTATTCGATGACGTGCCCAGCCCCGCCGCCTGTCCCGATGCGGTGCAGGATGCCGAGCATCAGATCCTTGGCCGTCACGTCCGCCGGAAGTTCTCCCTCGACGGTCACGGCCATGGTCTTCGGGCGGCTCTGCAGCAGTGTCTGGGTGGCGAGCACGTGCTCGACCTCGCTCGTCCCGATGCCGAAAGCCAGCGCCCCGAACGCGCCGTGGGTCGCCGTGTGGCTATCCCCGCACACGATGACCATGCCTGGCTGGGTCAGGCCCATCTCAGGCCCGATGACGTGGACGATGCCCTGACCGATGGAGCCCCAGCCGTGAAGCTCGATGCCGAACTCGTCCGCGTTCTTCTGCATGGCCTCCATCTGCTTCGCGGAGACCTTGTCCTTGACTGGCACCCCGAACTCCGTGGTCGGTACGTTGTGGTCCATCGTCGCCAGCGTGAGGTCGGGGCGGCGTACCTTGCGGCCCGCCATCCGCAGCCCCTCGAATGCCTGCGGGCTCGTCACCTCGTGGACCATGTGCAGGTCCACGTACAGGAGATCCGGCTCACCCTCGGCCCGCCGCACCACGTGACGGTCCCAGATCTTCTCTACCAACGTCTTCGGCCTATCCATGCTCCACTTCCTTTTTCTCGCCCTTGCGGCCGCCATAGACTACGAACCTGCGATCCTGATAGTAGCTATCTACCCCGTCGAAACCGGCCTCCTCCAGCCACAACGTCTGCTCTTCGAGCGTCGCGTTCTTATCCGCCTTCATCCGCACCAACTCGGCTTCGATGTCCTGGTCCGTCACCCCAGCCTCGCGCACCCGACGCAGCCAATCCTCCTGGTATTCCTGCTCCTCTTCGAGCGACTTGCCAAGCGCCTGGTCAGCGTTCATGAAATATCCCCCGTTGGCGAGGGCGTTGTGGATCTTCTCGAACTGCTCCCTTTTGCCGTGATGCGTAAGGTGGTGGATGGCGAGTGCGGACACCACCAGATCGTATCCCGCGGAATCTCCGGGCAGCGGTTTCCTGGCAAAGTCCATGACGCGGACTTCGAGGCGGTTGAGGCCAGGTGAAAACTTCTCAGCGAAGCGCCGCCGCGCCACCCGCAGCATCTCTACGGAAATGTCAACGAGCGTCACCCGCGAAAGCGGAAACCTCTCAGCGATCATGGCGCTCAACAAACCAGTTCCGGAACCGAGATCCAGGACCCTTATAGGCTTCTCCCGCCCGAACGGTATGTTCTCAAGCACCGCCCCATAAAAATCGTCGAGCCCAGGCACGAGCATCCTGCGCGCCCGATCATAGCCCCGAGCCGCCTCGTCGAACACCGCCTCGACGCTCACGACCCGATATCCTCTTTGCTTTGTCTCATATAGTGAGATATGCTGACCAACATATGGACAGTCTAGACGAGATCCCGGCTCGAAGCAAGGATACTGAAGGTATCACGGCGAGTGGGGTCGGGGTGCTGGATAAGGCTGTGGGCATCCTTGCTTTTCTCTCAGAGGATGGCCCTGCGAGCCTGGCCGAGGTGGTTGGAGGGACCAGGCTGCCGCGGCCGACGGCGCACCGTTTGCTCTCCGCGCTGGAGATGCACCATCTCGTGGCACGGCATGATGGACGTTATGCGCTGGGTTCGCGGTTACTTGGTTGGGGGAACAGGGCTGGGGTGAGCCCGGATCTCATAGAGGCGGCGCGTCCTGTCCTCGCGAAGCTCAGGGACGAGACCGACGAGAGTACCCAACTCTACGTCAGGGAGGGCAGGCAGCGAGTGTGCGTGGCGATCGCGGAGCGGGGAACTGGGCTCAAGGCGACGGTCGCGGTCGGCGCGGTGATGCCCCTGGATCTCGGTTCCGCGGGTACGGTTCTGCTCGCATTCTCCGGGCCTGACGCCGATGCCAGGCTCGCGCTCGTCAGGGAGCGGGGCTGGGCAGAGAGCGTGGCCGAGCGAGAGGCTGGCGTGGCAAGCGTGAGCGCGCCGGTATTCGGGCCTGACGGCAGGTTGAGGGCGGCTGTGTCGGCGAGCGGCCCGATCTCACGCCTCGGGAACCATCCGGGCGAGTGGCTGGCTGGGCCTGTGGTCGCGGCGGCGCGGGAGATCGAAGCCTCCCTTGGCCCGTAGCCTGGTTTCTAGGAGATCTGGTAGACGAAAATTCGTCCATCGTGTGACGTTTCCATGGCTGGGAACATGGTGAATGCATCGCTCATCCTGACGAGCCACCATTTTCCTTCGTCTTCGAGCGCCTGCTGCTTCTCACGGAAGCCGCCGTTCTCGTACACGTCGGCCCTGACGCTGAAGACCATCCAGCCTCCCGGCCTGACAACGCGCACCAGCTCGTCGAATGACTCGGGTGGGGCGTGGCCCTCGGTGAAGACGCCGACGGAGAAGCAGGCGTCGAAGGCGTCGTCAGGGAAATCCAGCGGTTCGCCGAGCATCATGCGTCGCAGATCGCTGTAGGCGCCCTTGGCGCGGGCACGCCGCATCATGCCCTCAGAGAGATCTATGCCCGTGAGATCAGAGTAGTCGAGCACGCGCAGGATGTCGCCAAGGGCGCCTGTACCCACCGCGGCGTCCAGCGCCTTACCGCCGGGCGGGACGTGCCGTCCTATGAACCCCGCGGCCACGCCGGGGACGGTGTATCCGAGGGTGAATACGTCTTCTTCGTAGTCGTCGGCCCACTCGTCGTATATCTGCTCGATATCGTCGGTGCCCTGGGCAGCGTACACCCGGTTCAGACGCTGCTCCCTCTCCGTGGAATCGCCCATCTCCCATCCTCCCGTCACCCGTTCGCCAACCCCGCGTACAAGGGCATGTTACACGCCGGACCCGCGCCGTTCCCGGCTTATCGCCACGGGATGGTGAAGTGAATGGGTTCCGGGGCTATACTGAAATGGTTATGAGGGAGATCATCTTCTGTCGGTTCCGCCGGTGGCCGCGCTAGCGGCGGACAACTCATTCAAGTTTCCGGGTTGCGGGGTCTTTTGGGGCTCCGGTTCGTTGTAGTCACGGTCTCATAGAAGAAGCGGGGAACCATGCAAGATCACAAACGGCGGGTCTTTTCCGGCATCCAGCCCAGCGGAAACCTGCACCTCGGCAACTATGTCGGCGCGCTCAAGAACTGGGTAGCCATGCAGAACGAGTACGAAAACTACTTCTGTATAGTGGACCTGCACGCGATCACGGTTCCGCAAGACCCGAAGGTTCTGCGGCAGAAGATCCGGGAGGTGGCGGCGATCTACCTTGCGTCCGGCCTCGACCCCGAGCGGTGCGTGATCTTCCGCCAGAGCAAGGTCTCGGAGCACGCGGAACTTTGCTGGCTTCTGAACTGCGTAGCCCGGTTCGGCGAACTCCAGCGCATGACGCAGTTCAAGGACAAAGCCCAGAAGGGCGGGGCCGACGTGGCGAGCGCTGGCCTCTTCGACTACCCGGTTCTCATGGCCGCCGACATCCTACTCTACAACGCGCACCTCGTCCCGGTCGGCGAGGACCAGCGCCAGCATCTGGAGTTGTCACGGGTGCTCGCGCGGCGCTTCAACAATCTGTACGGCGAGACGTTTGTCGTGCCTGAGGCCATAATCCTGGACACCGGCGCCCGCGTAATGGCGCTCGACGCCCCGGAGGAGAAGATGAGCAAATCGTCTCCGCGCCCGGCCAGCTTCGTCTCCATACTGGATGAGCCGGATACGATCCGGAAGAAGATACGTCGCGCCAAAACCGATTCGGGATCGGAGATCACAGCCTCCCCAGACAAGCCAGCCATCACCAACCTCCTCGACATCTACGCCGCCATGTCCGGCCGAAAGGTCTCGGAGATCGAAGCGGACTACGAGGGCAAAGGATACGGCGACCTGAAGAAGGATCTCGCGGAGGTAGTGGTGGAAGGGATGGCCCCCGTGCGCGACAGGGCATACGAACTTCTCGACGACCCTGCGGAGCTGGACTCGCTCCTGGATCTCGGCGCGGACAAAGCCCGCGAGGCGGCCCAGCTAACACTGCACGACGCCAGGGCCAGGCTCGGCCTCGACTGAGGGAAACACGATGGAGACGAGACAGAAGATCCTCAAGGTCCTCACTACCATCCCGGCTGGCGTGCGTTACTCCACCTCGGATTGGGGCCGCATCCTGGGCGACGACAAACGCGAGATCCGGCACACCCTCGGCGACCTCGAAGCCGAAGGAACGATAGAGGTTGTTCGGGACGAAGGCCGCCCGGACAAACCGCTCTACCGGCTCAAGGAAGGATGATGGCGCCCCGCTACGTCGTGGACGAGAACGGCGAACGCGTCGGTGTGATCCTGGACATCGAGGAGTACGAACGTCTCATCGCGCAACATCCAACGCAGGAAGACGGAGAAGACTTCGATCCCGAGGAAGCGGAGCGCCGAATTACGGAGTTCGTGAATTCGGCTGACGAGCTTTCCGGGGCTTCGGTAGCGGAACTCGCGGAGCGCGTCGCCGGGTCGATGCGAACAACCTGGTACGACATCGAGGAGATTATGGAGGACATCCCACACAACAAGCTGCTCGCCACGCAACTTCTCCTGGGCCAGCGGGCGCGGGGCTTGCAGCCGGAGGACCCCGAGCAGTGGCGGCTCTATGCAGCCACCACCCTCCTGAGCGGGATGGTCCCGGCCTCCCTCGACAAACAGCGGCAAAAAGTAGACCCTCCGGGATAGGAGCATCGCCGACTTGCAACGCCTC
>JACDAR010000124.1 GCA_013695335.1 Rubrobacter sp. | reverse complement strand
AGCACAAGCACCGTCAGCGGCTTCTTCGGACGCCACTTGAACCGGCTCTCGGCATATTCGTGGGTCCACATGTGGTGTGCGTCGAGCGATGCGAGATCCTCAGCCTCGGAGACTTCGTATGCGCCTGCGACTTCCGCGAAGGAGGAGAAGCGCAGCGGGCCGTCATCTGTCAGAGCCGGAATCTCATCCAGAATTCCCCTGAATTCCGGCTTCACTAACTCTGGTCGCTGGTGTTCGTAGCCTGAGAGAAGCAGGAAGCGCGTCTCGGGTACGGCGAAAGCCTTCTCGCGGATGCCGCCCTTGCGGACCACGAGGGCCGTCTCGCCGCGTTCCAGAGCGCGAACCGCGACCGCCCATTCCTTCAGCGCATGCTGCAATGTGTTCACGGGATCACCCCTCGGATGCTCGTATAATGCCTGTTTGCACCACGGATTATACGACCTTGCGAGAGGGGAACCATGAGTGGCAGTGAGACCGCACACCGCACCGAACGAGACTCGATGGGGGAGGTCCAGGTTCCGCGCGACGCCCTGTTCGGGGCACAGACCCGCCGCGCCCTGGAGAACTTCCCGATAAGCGAACTCCGTTTCCCGAGGCGGTTCGTTCAGGCGCTCGGGGCCATAAAACTGGAGGCCGCGAACGTCAACCACGAGCTCGGTGGGTTGGACGAGGGAATCCGGGACGCCATAGTCCAGGCGGCTGGGGAGGTAGTGGAGGGAGAGCTAGACAACCAGTTCGTCCTCGACATCTTCCAGACTGGCTCCGGAACCTCGACCAACATGAACGCGAACGAGGTGATCTCCAACCGCGCCATCCAGATACTCGGCGGCGAGCTTGGATCCAAGGACCCAGTTCACCCAAACGACCACGTCAATAAAGGCCAGTCGTCGAACGATGTGATCCCAACCGCCATCCATCTCGCCGCGCTCATCTCTATCGAGCGGGATCTCCTCCCCGCCCTCGAAAAGATGCAGCGCGCACTCGAAAACAAATCCAGCGAACTGGACGACGTGGTGAAGACGGGCCGGACGCATCTTCAAGACGCCACCCCGATCCGCCTCGGTCAAGAATTCCGGGGCCACGTCGGCCAGATAGAGCGCGGCATCCAGCGCATCAAAGAAGCACGGGCTGATCTCGCCGAAGTCGCCCTCGGAGGCACGGCGGTCGGAACGGGCGTCAACACCCCCCCAGAGTTTGCGAGCAAGGTGTGCGGGCGTCTGAGTCAGCGTTTCGATGTCGAGGTGCGGGAGACGGAGAACCACTTCCAGGCCCAGAGCGCGATGGATGCTGCGGTGTTTGCAAGCGGCGCGCTCAAGACCGTTGCGGTGAGCATCATGAAGATCTCCAATGACATAAGGTGGCTAGGGGCCGGACCGCGGGCCAGCCTGGCTGAGATAGCGTTGCCCGAGGTGCAGCCGGGATCTTCGATCATGCCAGGCAAGGTGAACCCCGTGATCGCCGAGTCCGCCACGATGGTCGCCGCGCAGGTCATAGGCAACGACGCCACCGTCGCCATTGCCGGACAGAGCGGCAACTTCGAGCTCAACGTCATGCTCCCCGTGCTCGCCTACAACCTGCTCCAGTCAACCGCCATCCTCGCCACCACCGCGGACAACCTCACCGACCAGTGCATAAGCGGCATAAAAGCAACCGAACGCGGCCCCGAACTCGTCGAACAGGGCCTCATGCTCGCCACCGCCCTCGCCCCCGGTATTGGGTACGACAAAGCCGCCGAGATCTCCAAGAAAGCCTACAAAGAAGGCAAGACCATCCGCGAAGTAGCCCGCGAAGACACAGACCTCTCCGAAGAAGAACTGGATGAATTGCTGGACGCCCGCAAGATGACTCAATCATAGGAGGGCGGGCATGTCAGTGGAGTTTTTGTTGATTTCGCTCGTCGTCGCGGCGATCCCGGGTACCGGGGTGGTGTACACGGTATCGAGCGCTATTGGGGGTGGGCGGCGGCGAGGTATGATCGCGGCCTTCGGATGTACGCTCGGCATTGTGCCTCACATCCTGGCGGCTATGCTCGGATTGTCCGGGATCATGCAGGCCGGGGCGTTAGCTTTCGAGGTGGTCCGTTGGGCTGGCGTCGCATACCTCGTGTACATGGGCATCTCCATGATCCGGGGCGGCGGCTCACTGTCGCTCGATGCTGAGGACGAATCGGCTGGCGCCGTCGGCCTGATCGTGTGGCGCGGCATCCTCCTGAACCTGTTGAATCCAAAGCTGACGGTGTTCTTCTTCGCGTTTCTGCCGCAGTTCCTCGATGCGCCTTCCGGGCTGTTCGATGCGCAGTTGATCCGGCTCGGCGGGGTGTTTATGCTCGCGACCTTTGTCGTATTCGTTGTCTATGCGTATGCGAGCGCGGCCTTCCGCGACCGGGTACTCGGCGCGCCGACCGTGCGCCGGTGGTTGCAGAGGACGCTCGGGGCTATCCTGATAGGGCTGGCCGCAAGGCTCGCGGTCACGGACAGATAAACGAGGCGGGAATCGCAGTGTGTCATGGCGTGTAGTCAGTTGGCGCGCCTTTTAGTTCGAGGCCGATCTGGTCCGCGTCGAGTACGGCCAGCGCGGCGCTGAGTGAGTCCGCGCTGAAATTTCCTTCATCCCTGGCATCCAGCAACGCCTGCCGCTGTGCGTTGACTACTGTGAGGGTGACACGCTTCGTCTCGTCGGATTGGCCCTGTTCTCGATCCGCTTCAACGCGGTAGACCTGCGTGCGGTCGACGCCGTATTCTTCTGCGACCCTGGCCGCGATCAGGCACCCAATCACTATGCCGGGGTACTTTCCACTAGCGCCCTGAGATCAACCAACGCTTCGCTGACGAGCTCGGCGAGATCCTTCTTTCGACCATCGTCGGTCCATAGCTGGAAGGCGGCATGGAAGACGGCGACTGCGACCTCACCAGCGACTTTTGCGGCGGACTCGGTCAGGCCCCGTCCGCGCAGGGCGTCTTCGAAAGCGGCCGACCAGGACGCCAGCTTGACCAGCTCCCGTTCCTGAAGCTCAGGGTACGCCGCGATGATCCGCGAGCGCTTCCGTGCCCGGTCCCTGATCGGCTGAAGTTCAGCGGCTAGGGCGTCGAAGCCCGCCTTTATCGCCTCCATCGGCGTCGCGGAGGCCGGGACCTCGCTCACGGCTCCAACCAGAAGTTCCCGAAAGTGGCCCTCGCCGTCGAACAGCACCTCCCTCTTATCAGGGAAGTAACGGAAGAACGTACGCTCAGTCAGGCCAGCACGCTCGGCCACCTCCGCAACTGACGTCTCGGCGAAGCCCTGCTCGGCGTACAACTCCAGGGCCGCTTCCTGCAACCGGCGACGACTGTTCGGCTCCCAGCGGCTCACGATCCCCAATTCTACAGCAGGCCGATCCACAGACTTTGACAGCACCGCAGCCCCGTGCTAATCTCACCCCATGTCAGTCACTGACATCGCGGCGTGGAGGCACTAGCCCGCCGCCTTCTGGAGCCGGTTGACTCGAAGGGACGAAAGGGGTTTCACCATGCGTGTATTTGTTACGGGGGCGACCGGGTTCGTTGGAAGCGCGGTCGTGCGCGAACTCCTCGAAGCAGGGCATGAAGTCGTCGGCCTCGCCCGCTCGGACAGGTCCGCCGAGGCATTGACGGCCGCTGGGGCGGAGGCGCACCGCGGCGCCCTCGACGACTTAGATATCCTGCGCACCGGCGCCGCCGCGTCCCAGGGGGTCATCCATCTCGCGTTCAAGCACGACATCGCGTTCTCCGGGGACTTCCAGGGCGCTGCCGATGCTGACCAACGCGCCATCAAGGCGCTCGGCGAGGCGCTCGCGGGGTCCGAGCGGCCCTTCGTCGTGACCGCGGGGATGGCCGGTTTCCCGGCGGGCCGCGTCGCTACGGAAGAGGACGCACCCGTTCCCGGATCGCCCCGAGTCTCCGAAGAGGAGGCCATGT
>JACDAR010000121.1 GCA_013695335.1 Rubrobacter sp. | reverse complement strand
CATCCCGGTCGCCGAGGGTGGGGGCGACGCCTTCGTGGCGATGGTCGGCCTCGACGTGCTCACCCCAGGCAAGACCGCGCTTATCGCCGGTTCATCCCACGTAATGGTCGGGCAGTCAGCGGAGCCGATCTACGGCAAGGGTTTCTTCGGTTCGTACACGGACGCCGTGGTGCCGGGACAGTATACAGTCGAGGGCGGACAGACCTCCACTGGATCAATCGTCAAGTGGTTCAAGGACCATTTCGCAAAGGACTCCACGGAGGAGGCCGCGCGGCGTGGGGTGGGCGTATACGAGGTGCTCAACGAGAAGGCTGCGAAGGTCTCGCCCGGCTCGGAGGGTCTCGTCGTGCTGGATTACTGGCAGGGCAATCGGACGCCGTACACGGATTCCGAGGCGCGAGGCATGATCTGGGGCCTCACACTCCACCACGGTGAGGAGCACGTATTCCGCGCCATCCTCGAAGGTATCTGCTACGGCACCGAGCACATATTGCGGACCATGCGAGATAACGACTTCGAGCCGAACATGGGCGTCGTCTGCGGCGGGGCCACCAAGAGCGAGCTGTGGATGAAGCTGCACGCGGACATCTCGAACCTTCCGATCCACTTCACGAAGGTCAGCGAAGCGCCTGCGCTCGGCTCCGCGATCCTGGGCGCGGTCGGGGCTGGCGCATACCCCGATATCCAGACGGCGGCGAACGAGATGGTTCACGTCGAACGCAGCCTCGAACCTGACCAGGAACAACACGAGGAGTACCAGTTCTACGTTGACAAGTACGTGGAAACGTACCCCCAAATGCAGGAGCTAGTCCACGAGGTCACGCGGCACGAGGCGAGCCGGGGCGAGAAAGCCGGAGCCTAGATGTCCGAAGGCGTCAAATCTGACCTCCTGCGTTCGCCCGAGCGGCTTTACGACGGCTACGTTTTCGATCTCGACGGGACCATCTACCTCGGCGACGACCTTCTGCCTGGCGCGGAACGACTGATCCTGAAGCTCAGGGAACTGGGAAAGCGTGTAGTCTTCCTCTCCAACAACCCGACCAAAGACCCCGAGATGTACGCGGAGAAGCTGACGAAGCTCGGCCTGGAAACGCCGGTCTCGGAGATAGTGAACACCGTAGTCACCATGACGCAGTGGCTGCGGGAGAACCACCCTGATGCGGTCGTCTTTCCCATCGCTGAGGAACCGCTCAAGAACTCGTTGCAAGATGCCGGAATAAAGATGTCCGAAGATCCGAAAGAAATAGACATCGTCATCGCCAGCTACGACAGGGGCTTCGATTACCGCAAACTACAGATCGCCTTCGACGCCATCTGGTTCCACGGGCGGGCGATGCTCGTGACCACGAATCCAGATCGCTATTGCCCGTTTCCCGGAGGACGCGGAGAGCCGGACGCGGCGGCCATCGTCGGGGCCATCGAGGGATGCACCGGCGCGAAGTGCGAGGTCAACGTCGGCAAGCCGGACCCGATCATGCTCCATACCATCATGGACCTGATGGATCTCGACGCGAAGGACTGCGTGATGAGCGGCGACCGGCTGTACACCGACATCCGCATGGGCCTCGACGCAGGTATGCCGTCCGCCGTAGTCCTCACCGGCGAGACGACCTCGGAATCGCTCGCGGAGGAGCCGGAGGAAAACGTGCCGGAGTACGTCCTCGCGCGGATAGACCACCTGATGCCGCAGGATCTCAGGGAGGAGCTTGGATGGCAGGACGATTGATGTGTAGCAGCGGCGAGACGAGGGGCAGCAGGTGAACGAAGAGCGGATTCAGGCTGCGCTACAGGACGCGACCGACACCAAAATAGTCAGGATAGAGTCGGACCTTCTCGCCTCCGTCGGGGATGTATTCGCGGAGAACTTCGGGGATCGAAAAGCGGTGATCGTCGCGGATGAGAACACGTTCGAGGTCGCTGGCGAGGCTGTCAAACGCAGCCTTGAAGACGCCGGGTGCGAGCAGGTCGAGCCGTACATCTTCCCAGGCCAACCGACCGTGTATGCAGAGTATGGAAACGTGGAGAAGCTCGTCAGGTCGCTGCGGGAGCATGACGCCATCCCGGTTGCCGTGGGCTCGGGGACGCTCAACGATCTGGCCAAGCGTGCATCTTACGAGGTCGAGCGTCCTTATCTATGCGTCGGCACAGCCGCTTCGATGGATGGGTACACGGCGTTCGGGGCCTCCATCGAGAAAGATGGACACAAGCAGACGCTTACCTGCCCGGCCCCGACGGTCGTCCTGGCAGATGTGGACGTACTCGTGAACGCCCCGCGGAGAATGACGGCCTCGGGGTACGCTGACCTGCTTGGCAAGGTGACGTCAGGGGCTGATTGGATGGTTGCCGACGCGCTCGAGGTCGAGAAGATTGATGAGACGGGTTGGTCGCTGGTGCAGGACCATCTGCAGGGTTGGATCAGCAGCCCCGCCGAGCTTATCGCGGGTGAAGGCGCGGCGATGGACGGGCTGATAGAAGGTCTGATCATGTCTGGTCTAGCCATGCAGGCGTACCAGTCATCCCGCACGGCCTCCGGCGGGGAACACCTCTTCAGCCATTTGTGGGAGGGAGAAGGACTGGGCCGAGACGAAGACCCACCGCTCTCCCACGGCTTCAAGGTTGGGGTCGGGTCCATCGCCATAGCTGCGCTGTACGAACGAATACTGGAGCGCGACCTCGGCAACCTCGACGTGGACGAGATACGCCGCAACTGGCCCTCCCGAGAGGATGTGGAGAAGTCGGTACGGGAGGCGCACTCGCCGCCGCTGGATGAGGCCGCCGTCGAGCAGACCCTCGGCAAATATCTGGATGCGGAAGAACTGGTAGACCGCCTCGAACTGATCCAGGAGCGGTGGCCAGGGTTGCGTGAAAGACTCGTGAAACAGTTGATGCCGGCGGACGAGTTGCGGGCGATGTTGCGGGAGGCCGCGTGTCCCACGAGCCCGACGGAGATCGGGCTGGGGTGGGATGAGTTCCGGGCGACTTATTTCCGGTCGCGCATGATCCGGACCCGCTACACGGTCCTCGACCTCGCCCACGAAACCGGCGTCCTCGAAGAATGCGTCGATGAGCTTTTTGCCCCTGATGGTTTCTGGGGGCGTGATGCTGACGCCCGGTCTCGAACGGCGGTCGGATAGTGCGTTTGAGGCAGGAGCGAAAAGCCATGTTGTGAATCCACTCGTTCACCGTCAGCCATCGCCCATAACCCAGCACAAAGGAGTACAGGTTGAGTAGTCAGCAAGAATCACAATCCGAGTACGGGGCTTTCGGCCGTAGGATCGAGCGCCTGGGGATGCCCAGGCCGATCTTCTGGGGCTTCGTGGCCGTCTTTATCTTCATGATCGGGGACGGCGTCGAGATCAGCCAGCTCCCTGGCTACCTGACCTCCGAAGGAGGACTCGCGGGCGGCCAGGCCACGCTGGTTACCGGCACCGTCTACGGCGTCGGCGTCCTCATTGCCTCGTGGTTCTCCGGCACGCTCTCGGCGATCTGGGGTTCCCAGCGGGTGATGCAACTTGGCGCGGCGATCTGGATCATCTTCGAGATAATCTTCCTCACCTTTGCCATCAACTCGGGGAGCCTCTTCTTCGTGGCCACGGTCTACGGCATCCGCGGCCTCGCGTACCCGCTGTTCGCGTTCGGGTTCCTGGTGTGGGCGCAGACGGTTACCCCGGTACACATGAGGGGATCTGCAGCCGGGTGGTTCTGGTTCGCCTTTACCGGCGGGCTGCCTACCCTGGGCGCCGTTGTCGCCGCCATCTCCGTACCGCTCGTGGGCATCTACAACACTTTCTGGCTCTCGCTAATCATCGTCGCCATCGGCAGCGTTATAGGAGGGTTCTTGGTGCGCGAGGCGCATGGTCTCCAACCTATCGCCGACGAAAACGTGGAGAACCCGAGGAGCTACAAGCGCCTTCTCGAAGGCATCGACATACTCTGGCGAGATCCCCGGACGGCCCTCGGCGGCTTCGTCCGCATCGTGAACACCTCGCCGCAGTACGGGTTCTTCTACTTCATGCCCTTCGTATTCGTGACGGGGACCAGCGAGTCTGGCTTCATGGGCGGCGGGCAGTACTCGATCCTCGTGTCCCTGGTCTACGGGGCCAACATCGGCGCTAACCTGTTCTTTGGGATCTTCGGCGACTACTTCGGATGGCGGCGGACGGTGACCTGGTTCGGCTGCATCGGCTGCGCGATCTCCGTGCCACTGTGGTACTTCGGGTCCCTGCTCACGCAGAGCTACGCCGTCTCGGTCGCGCTCGGCATGATGTACGGTATCCTGCTGGCTGGCTTCGTGCCGCTCTCAGCCCTGATGCCCTCGATGGTCGAACGCCATGACAAGGGCGCCGCGCTCGCCATCCTCAATACCGGCGCCGGCGGCGCCGCGTTCATCGGGACGGCTGTCGCCACCGCCCTCAACCCCTTCGTGGGTTACGGTGGCGTCGTGATCGCCTACTCAGCCCTCTACGTGATAAGCGCCTTCCTTACCTCGTTCATAAAGAGCGAGGCCGATCCTGGAGAAGAAGGATACTCTGCGGAGGACGCGGAGCCTTCGTTCGGCCACTGAGGGAATCCGACTTCATTCGTCGGTCGCGCATCCATCGCTGTTGCGCGGCCGACCGATGCGAAGCCGGGAGGAGAGATCATTGGAGATCTTAATGAAACCCGACCACATGGAGGATAGCCTTGGATGACAGGCAGTACGTGATGGCGGTCGGCTCGGATGATGCTGGCGTGAACCTCAAGAACTTCATAGCGGAGCAGTTGCGCAACGACCCACGGGTGAAGGAAGTCCGCGACTTCGGCGTGGAGGACGAGGGCGACAAGACCCCGTATCCCATCCCATGCATAAAGGCCGCCGAGGCGGTCGCCAGGGGTGAGGCTGATAGGGCCGTTCTCTTCGGCGGCACGGGACTTGGCGAGGCCATCTCGGCCAACAAGGTGAAGGGCATCCGGGCCGCGGTGGCCCACGACCCGTACTCCATAGAGCGGTCCATCCTCTCAAACAACTGCCAGGTGCTGGCGCTGGGAGAGCGCGTCGTTGCCCCCAAACTCGCCGACAGGATAGTGAAGCAGTGGCTCGGCTACGAGTTCGACCCATCTTCTCCGTCTGCGGAGAAGGTCCAGGTCATTATCGACTACGAGGAGACTGGCAAGCTGCCAACGTAACCCGGTAAACCTGCGAATGCACGCCACAGAACCATGCGACATCAGCCCACAATGCCCCGCCTTTCTTGCTATCTTCACCGTGTGAGAAAGGAGACGTATTCATGCCTGCGCCGATGACGCTGGATGTCGAGAAGTTGCGAAACGATACGCCAGGTTGCGGGGAAGTGCTTCACTTCAACAACGCCGGTTCCTCGCTGATGCCCGAGCCTGTGTTGCGGGCTACCGTGGGGCATCTAGAATTGGAAGCCAGGATCGGGGGCTACGAGGCTGCCGCGCGCGAGCAGGAGGCACTGGAGCGAGTCTACGGTGCGACTGCCAGGATGCTCGGGTGCGCGGCGGATGAGGTCGCGGTGATCGAGAACGCCACCCGCGCCTGGGACATGGCTTTCTACTCGATCCCTTTTGAGGCGGGAGATCGCATCCTGAGCGCCCAGGCCGAGTACGCAAGCAACTATATAGCCTACTTGCAGGTGGCCAGGAAGACCGGTGCGGTAGTCGAGCCGGTCCCGAGCGACGAGCACGGTCAGATCTCCATCCCCGCCCTGCGCGACATGATAGACGAGCGGGTGAAGCTCATCGCCATCACGCACGTTCCAACCAACGGTGGCCTCGTCAACCCGGCGAAGGAGGTAGGGGAAGTCGCCCGCGAGGCAGATTGCCTGTACCTGCTCGACGCATGTCAATCAGCCGGGCAGATGCCGCTGGATGTAGGGGAGATCGGCTGCGACATGCTCTCTGCAACGGGCCGGAAGTACCTGCGCGGCCCTAGGGGGACCGGGTTCCTGTACGTCAGGCGCGAGGTTCTTGAGCATCTCGAACCTCCATTCCTGGATCTGCACGCCGCCGAGTGGACGGCCAGTGACCGATTCGAGATCCGGCCGGATGCCAGACGGTTCGAGAACTGGGAGACGAACTTCGCTGGCAAGGTCGGCCTCGGTGTCGCCGTGGATTATGCCCTGGACATAGGGCTCGAAGCGATCCGGGATCGTGTCTACGCCCTCGCGGAGAGCCTTCGCATCAGTCTCACCGATATTCCTGGCGTGGCGGTGCGGGACATCGGCAAAGAGCGCTGTGGCATCGTGACCTTCACTGCGGAAGGCAGGAGCGCTGGGGAGATAAAGGATGTCCTCGCTGCCCGCGCCATCAACGTATCCGTCGCGCCGCCGGCCTCCACCCTCCTCGACTCCGAGGCACGGAACCTGGGCGAAATGGTGCGGGCGTCAGTCCACTACTTCAACACGGACCAAGAGATCGAACGCTTCTGCGCCACGCTCGACGAAGTAGTCCGCGGATCATAAGCTCCGCAAGTCTGCGTAGCTCCTTGAAACTTGCGGCTACCAGACGGCCTCGGGGTTGCGGCTGGCCGGACGTGCTACGCCGCCTTCCAGATAGCCACCGGCCACGAGCGTAATGAGGTCGTATACTGCATCTTCACGGGGAGACAGGGGACCCTGTCGGTAGCCGCGTGAAGAGACACCCCGCTGCACGGCTTCACATGCCTTCCAGTCCTGCTCGTTGGTGATGTCCCAGAACTCGCTGGCGTATGTGGGGTCGAAGCCATCCGACTCCACGGCTTCGCGGGAGAACAGCCATTCGCATTCGATGCGGGTGCGGTCTGGGGCAAGGGGGCACAGGATATGGGTCATCACGTAGTCTGGGTGGGCGCTGATCAGTATGTTCGGGAAGAGCTGGAAGTGGTAGGTCTTTCTCTCCTGTTCCTCCGTCAGGCCGGGCAGGTTCGGGACCAGGCTCTTCCCGGAGAGCGACTACGAGCAATATCTGGACGGGACGCTCAACGTGCCTGGGGAGAAGATCGACTTCGTCGTGGACGACCCCCAGATCCAGACCTACGACACGGATACCTCGGCGATCCAGGACCTGGAGATAGGCGACGGGCTGCGGCTCGACGCGGCGATCTCGGCCCTGCCCACGCTTGAGGGAGCCATCGAGGCCGGGAAGCCGATCAAGATCGTCGGCGCCCCGCTCTATTACGAGCCCCTGGCAGCCGCCCTCGACAAGAACTCGTCGTCCGACTCCAAGCCCCTCCGGGACGAGATGAGCAAGATAATAGGCGAGATGCACGATGACGGTACGCTGACCAAGCTCTCGGAGAAGTGGTACGGCGGCACCGACCTGACTACCAAGGAGTAGGGACGGAGTCCGTACTCCCATGACGACCAGGACCGTGGACGGCGTCAGGGACGCCATCGAAGCCTGGCTCGGGCGCTTCTCGTTCCGAACCAAGCTCGCGGTGGTGTGGGCGTTCATCTTCGTGGCGCTCGCCGTCCTCTTCGTGGCGTTCCAGTTCGACACGCAGTTCATGGTGGACTGGCTGCCCTACATACTGGGCGGCGTCCCGCTAACTATCCTGATCTCCGTCGGCGGCATCCTGCTCGCCGTTCCGCTCGCGCTGGTGGCCGCGCTGGCCCGGATCTCCAGCAACCCGGTCCTGTACGGCGTCTCCGGTTTCTACATATCCTTCATCCGGGGGACGCCGCTCATCGTCCAGATCTTCTTTATCTACCTTGGCCTTCCGCAACTCGCGAGCTACGCGCCTGAGGCGCTGGCCCCGCTCTTTATCCTTGGATCGGTCACCTCGGGTATTCTGGCACTCGGGCTCAACTACGGGGCTTATATGGCTGAGATCTTCCGCGCCGGTATCCAATCCGTGGGGTACGGTCAGGCTGAGGCCGCGCAGGCTCTTGGCATGACGCGATGGCAGACCACAAGGCGCATAGTGCTTCCCCAGGCAGTGCGGACCATCATCCCGCCGACGGGCAACGAGTTCATAGCCATGACCAAGGACTCCGCGCTCGTCGGCATCGTCGGCACCCAGGAACTGTTCTTCCGCGCCTCCAAGATAGGCCGCCAGTATTTCCACAGCCTGGAGACGCCGTCGTCGCCGCGATAATCTACTGGATCCTCACGAGCATCCTCACCTATTTCCAGGCCAAACTGGAGAGGCGGCTCGAAAGAGGCTACGTCAGGAATCAGACGCATGGACACTAACCCCATAGTCAGCCTCAGGAACGTCTGCAAGTGGTTCGGTCAGAACGAGGTACTGAAAGACATCACCATGGACGTGGCTTCCAGTGAAGTAATCGTGATCTTCGGTCGGTCTGGCTCTGGGAAGAGCACGCTGCTCCGGTGCGTGAACCTGCTCGAGGAGCCGACATCCGGCCACATCGAGGTGGATGGAATAGGGTTCGAGGCGGGGCCGCACACCTCACGCCTCAGACGGGCCACGGTACACGATATCCGGATGCGAACAGGGATGGTTTTCCAGGAGTTCAACCTGTTTCCACACCTGAGCGTCATACAGAACGTCAGCGACGCCCCCGGCACGGTCAAGAAGATGCAGAAGAAGGACGCAGAAGAACTGGGAATGCACTTTCTTGAGAAGGTTGGCGTAGCGGACAAGAAAGACGAGCACCCCATACGTCTCTCCGGCGGGCAGAAGCAGCGCGTCGCCATCGCACGCGCCCTGACCATGCAACCTAAAGTCATGCTGTTCGACGAGCCAACGTCGGCCCTCGACCCCGAACTTATAGGGGAGGTGCTTGCGGTGATGAAGGATCTCGCCGGGGAATTGGGCATGACCATGATGGTTGTGACCCACGAGATGGGATTCGCCCGCGAGGTAGCAAACCGGATGGTGTTCATGCACGAGGGGAGCCTGATCGAAGAAGGCCCGCCTGCCGAACTGGTCAGGGGCGCCAAAGATCCCCGCACGCAACGTTTCCTCGAAGCCGTACTCTGAACCGAACCCCGGTAGAAGAATTCCTTACCCGGTGGGTGCGTGAGCCGTAAGTCGAGTTTTGTTTTTTCGACTTACGATTTACTGCTTACGACTCACGGTAGTACAGCCACCTTGATCCCATCTCCCCCGGCCACAACGTCGAGGGCTTCATGTACAGAGGCCAGTGGGAAGCGGTGCGTGACCATCCCGGATACGTCCACGCGGCCTGATTCGATGAGGCGCAGGGCTGCGCCGTAGTCGGGGCGGCGGGAGTCTGAGGCGCCAGAGACTTCGAGTTCGTTGTAGTGGATCAGGTTCGCCTCCACCTCGGCCCATCCAGCGCCAGCCAGCCCGGCGAAGACGTTCACCCGTCCTC
>JACDAR010000100.1 GCA_013695335.1 Rubrobacter sp. | reverse complement strand
CCCATCCCCGTACATCCCCGGCATCTCGGCCGTCTCTCCGCCGATGAGCGAGACTCCCAACTCGCCGCACGCTTCGGCAGCTCCCCGCACCACATCCGCGATAGCTTCGGGGTCCAGCCTGCCACTTGCCGCGTAGTCGAGGAAGATCAGGGGCCGAGCCCCGGTCGCCAGTACATCGTTGGCGCAATGGTTAACGATGTCCGCACCCAGCGTGTCGTAGCGTCCCACCTCCCGCGCCACAACGGTCTTTGTGCCAATGCCGTCTATCGTCGAGGCGAGCACAGGATCCGCCATCCCAGAAAGTGCATACAGGCCAGCGAATCCTCCCGGCCCGCCTATGACCTCTGGCCCGTGAGTCTTCTCGACGGCGGAACGCATCAACGACACTGCCCGATCTCCCCGCTCGATGGAGACGCCCGCAGCCTCATAGCTGTGACCGCCTTCAGGCAAGGATGCTCCGCTCGTAGAAGATGCAGTCCACCGGCCCCACCTTGCCGCGCCGCGTCTCCTTGTAACCGTTCGCCTCGTAGAGTTTCTGGGCGGCGCCGTGGCCCACGCCAGTATCCAGATGGAGTGTCGTGTAGCCATGTCCAGCCGCATAGCGATGAAGCGCATCGAGGATCTTCTGTCCGAAACCGAGCCGCCTGTAGTCGGGTGCGACACGCGTACGTTTGACTTCGGCGCGACCCGGCAAAGTCTCCTTCAACGCACCCATCGCCACGATCTGACCATCGGATACACCGACAAGGAATTCTCCATCGCCATCGAGATACTCGCCTTCGATATCGAGGAGGTCGTCGTAGAAGCCAGGGATCTCGATTAGGGTGCCCATCTCGCGCAAACCCGCTTCGTGCAGGTTCAGTACGGACTCGTGATCCTCCGGCTCGTAACGGCGGATGTGCAGTTTCTCGCCGATCATCCGTTCTCGATCACATCTGACTCGTCCAGTCCTGCCGCGCTCAACGCTTCGGCGAGGCTATCGTGACGCATCACGCTCGCAACCCGACCGTCGCGGACGATGAAAACGGAGGCCACGGTCTGAGGTGGGGTGGTATCTACCGTCTCCATCGAAGTCCATGCCGCTTCCTGCTCCGCTACCACTGCCTCGCCCGCATGAAAAACTCGCCGGAGAGCGAGGTGGATACCCGCGCGGCTCGCCCAGTCGCGGAGCAGTTCCAAACCGCGTCCGGCGCCGCGAGGTCCGCCTACTTCCACGTCCGGGGCCGATAACTGCATCAAACGATCCACGTCCCCGCCGTTCAGAGCATCGTGCCATTCAGCGATGACCCGGATTTCGGGCGATGCGTTGTTATCCATCCCGGGCGGTTGCGTAGTGGGTGCCGTTCTCGAGGGCGAACTTGCCTGAGGTGCCCGTGGTCGGGTACTCGCCGTCGAAGCAGGCCCGGCAGAGGTTCTTCTTCGGCTGTCCGGTGGCGCGAATCATCGCATCGTTGGAAAGGTAGGCGAGGGATGTAGCCCCGATCTGGCGCTCTATTTCTTCGATGGTGTATTGTGCGCCGACCAGTTGATCCGGACTGTCCATGTCTATGCCGTAGTAGCAGGGGCCGGTGATCGGGGGCGAAGACACCCTGAAATGGACCTCCTTCGCGCCAGCGTCGAAGAGAAGCTGCACCAGCTTGCGGCTCGTGTTGCCGCGCACTATAGAGTCATCCACGACGACGATCCGGTTACCGTCGATCACGCTGGGCAGCGGGTTCAGTTTGAGGCGGAGGCCGATCTGACGCATCCCATCCGTCGGCTGGATGAACGTTCGCCCAACGTAGCGGTTCTTGATAAGCCCCTCACCGTACGGGATGCCGCTGCGGCGCGAATACCCGACAGCCGCCATCATCCCCGAGTCTGGAACCGGGATCACCACGTCCGCATCAGCCGGGGCTTCTTCTGCAAGAAACTCGCCCATCTTCTGGCGGGAGTCCCCGATCTCCTGACCGTCGAATAGCGAGTCCGGGCGGGCGAAATATACGTATTCGAAGACGCACAGAGCCGTCCTCGGACTCTCCGCCTGATAACTCTTGATCCCGTCATCGTCTATCACGACGACCTCGCCTGGCCGTACCACACGCAGGAATTTCGCCCCGATGATGTCCAGCCCGCACGTCTCGCTCGAAACCGCGTACCCGCCGTCTACCTCCCCGATGCACAGAGGCCGGAAACCATGAGGATCTCGGAACGCTACGAGTTTGTCCCGGAAGATCATGGAGACGGAATAAGCCCCTTCCAGCCTCTTCATCGCCTCCCTGACTGCCTCTCCCGTGGTGCGTCCCGTCTCAAGCTCGCTGACGCAAGCTGCCGCGATCAGGGTGGTGTCCGACGTGGAGTTGAAAGCAAACCCTTCTTCGGCCAATTCTTCCCCGAGCCTGGCAGCGTTGACCAGGTTACCGTTGTGGGCGACTGCCACGTTCACGTCGCCGCGTCCGTGGAACTCCGGCTGGGCGTTCTCCCAGGAAGCCGAGCCCGTCGTCGAGTACCGTACGTGCCCGAGCGCGATGTGCCCGTCCTCCAGCGCCGCCAGCCTCGGCGGGTCAAAGACCTGCGACACGAGCCCCATATCGCGCACCGCAGTCGTCCGGGTTCCGTCGGAGACGGCTATTCCGGCCGATTCCTGCCCGCGATGTTGGAGCGCGTACAGCCCGAAGTACGTACGTTGGGCCAGCTCGCCCGCAAGCTCGCGGGAGTACAGCCCGAAGACGCCGCACGCCTCTTTCGGCTTGCCGTCGGTGTCCCGAATTTCGTCTTCCAAGAAACTCACCTTCCGGATCTCAGATCCTGTCCAACTCAGCCGCCGTCAGCTCCCCCGTCACGTTGCCGGTATTGAGCGTGGACGCCGGCTCGAAGAGCATCACGTGCGCCTCCTCTTCAGCCACCGGCCGATGCTCGACCCCGCGCGGCGCCACTATGAACTCTCCCTCCTCGACCCACTCGCTCCGATCCCGGAACTCCATCCTGAAACGGCCCTTCACCACAAAAAACAACTCATCCTCATCATCATGGTGATGCCAGACGAACTCGCCAAGCAATTTCACCAGCTTCACGTACTGACCGTTCAACTCGCCCGCGATCTTAGGGTTCCAGTGCTCATCGAACAGCGAGAACTTATCCGCGACGTTTACCTTCTCCGCGCTCAACCCACCGGCTCCGTTCCACCAACAACCTCGCCAGGAATCCCGAACAGATCCCGCTCGTAAGCGTCTTTCAACCCGTCCAGGCTCAGGTCTATCAGGTCGCCGACTTTGAAACCATCGCCGCCCGTGTAACCGATCCAGTCGTACGCAAACCCGACCAGCGCGTCCTGCAAGCGATCCCACCGCTCCTCGGGTATGGCGACCAGGAAGCTCGCACCCCCCTCGCCAAAAAAGAACAGATCGACGTTCTGCTCTTCGCTCCGGCGCAGACGGTCGAGATCCACCTCTCCCTCGTAGTCCATCCCGATACCGCCCGCCAAAGCCATCTCGGCAAGCGCCACCATCTGCCCGCCACCAGAGATGTCGTGGGCGGTGTCCACTACGCCATCCTGTACGAGCCGACGGATCAGATCGTCGTACTCCTTTTCTGTGGAGAGATCCGCGCGAGCAGGCACCCCGCCGACCTCGCCAAGAATCATCTCCAGGTAATCAGATCCAGCGAAGGAGAAATAGCCGTATGGCGGGCCAATGATGACCACCATATCGCCCTCGCGCTTGAAGGCAGGCGTGGCGATGCGCCGGACATCCTCCAGCACGCCGACCATCCCGACGACGGGGGTGGGGTAGATCGGCCCCATCACCGTCTCGTTGTACAGGCTCACGTTGCCGCTGACGACCGGCACGCCGAAAGCCTCGCAAGCCTCCGACATGCCTTCGATGCACTCCGCTAGCTGGTAGTAACCATCTGGCTTTTCAGGACTGCCGAAGTTGAGGCAGTTGGTGAGCGCGACAGGTTCTGCCCCGATGCAGGAGAGGTTCCGGTACGCCTCGGCCACCGTCGCAGCGCCGCCGCCTCTCGGATCTAGATAGCAGTGACGGCCCCGGCCGTCAGTGGTCACGGCGAAGCCCCGATTATTGCCTTTGATCCTCATCACCGCAGCGTCCGCTCCGGGACGGACAACCGTGTTCGTTCCCACCTCGTGATCGTACTGGCCGTAGATGGATCTCCGCGACCCCAGGTTTGGATGTGCGAGCATCTTCAGCAAGACTTCATTGTAGTCATCCGGCTCGGACAGGGCTTCGAGATCGAGCTTCTGCACGTCGTCCAGGTACGCTGGCCTCACGACCTCGCGCTCGTAGACCGGGGCGTCTGCCAGATACTCGGCGGGAACGGAGCCGACGATCTCACCGTCCTCGATCACGCGCAGGTCGCCGTGGTCAGCGACGCGTCCGACGACGTTCCCCCCGATACCGTACCGCTCCGCGAGAGCCAAAACTTCCTTTTCGTCCTCGGGCGCGATGACGGCGAGCATCCTTTCCTGGGACTCGGAGATCATGGCCTCGAAAGGCTCCATCCCACTCTCGCGACGCGGAATCCTGTCCACCTCGATATCTATGCCGACGCCGCCGGAAGCTGCCATCTCCGAAGCCGAGGACGTGATGCCTGCAGCCCCGAGATCCTGAAGCGAGACGAGCAGGCCCTCTTCGAGCAGCTTGAGGCAACATTCGATCAACATCTTCTCCGCGAACGGGTCCCCGACCTGCACGTTGGACCGCTTCGATTCTGACTCCTCGGTCAGCTCATCCGACGCGAAAGTGGCCCCGTGAATGCCATCCCTACCGGTCTTCGATCCGAGAAGCACGACCAGGTTCCCATCGCCCGTCGCCCGCGACCTCATGAGGTCTTCCGTGCGTATCAACCCCACGCACATCGCGTTCACCAGTGGATTCCCGGAGTACGCCCGCGAGAACTCGACCTCGCCGCCAACAGTCGGCACCCCCACCGCGTTCCCGTAACCGCCGATGCCGCGTACGACCTCCCTGAACAGGTAGCGGTTCCGTTCCTCGTCCAGCGGCCCGAAGCGCAGGGAGTCGAGCAGGGCAACCGGTCGCGCTCCCATAGCCAGTATGTCGCGGATGATCCCGCCAACTCCGGTGGCTGCGCCCTCGTACGGCTCCACCGCAGAGGGATGGTTGTGGCTCTCGACCTTGAAGGCCAGCGCCCATCCATCCCCCACCTCGACCACGCCAGCGTTCTCTCCCGGCCCCTGCAACACACGCGGCCCGTCGTTCGGGAAACGCCGGAGCAGCGGACGCGAGTTTTTGTATCCGCAGTGCTCGCTCCACATCACGCTGAACAGCGAAAGTTCCAGGAAGTTCGGCGCACGCCCCAGAAGTTCCAGGATGCGGTCGTACTCGAAGTCCGAGAGGCCGAGCGCGCTGTACGTCTCCTGGATGTTCAAACCCTGGCCTCAGCCAGAACGGATTGCAGAATCCTCATCCCTTCGTCCGAACCGAGCACCGGGTCAGACACCCTCTCTGGATGCGGCATCACACCGACCACGTTCCGCCCCTCGTTGCACAAGCCAGCGATGTCGTTCATGGAGCCGTTCGGGTTCTCCAGGTACCTGAGCACCACCCGATCCTCGTCTTCGAGACGCGCCAGCGTCTCCGGGTCGGCGAAATAGTTCCCTTCGTTGTGGGCTATTGGGAGCGTCAACTCCTCGCCCAACTCGCAGCCCGAAGTCCACGGCGTCTCAGTAGTCTCCACCCGCACCCGAACCCGGTCGCAGGCGAAGCGCATGTGCGTATTCTGGAGCAGGGCGCCGGGCAGCAGGTGCGCCTCGCACAGAACCTGGAAGCCGTTGCAGACGCCGATGACGGGGCCGCCGACTATTGCGAACTCCTCCAGCGGCCCCATCACGGCTGCGAAGCGGGCGATCGCGCCGGGGCGCAGGTAGTCTCCATACGAGAATCCACCAGGTACGATCACGGCATCCGAGCCCTTCAGGTCCGCATCCGCATGCCATAGTTCCACGGGCTCCGCGCCCATCAACTCGATAGCGTGCAGAGCGTCCCTGTCGCAGTTAGAGCCGGGGAAGACGGTGACGCCGATTCTCATGTCGCTCCGCTCCGCTTCGCTCCAGTAAGTAGTAAGTCGTGAGTCGTCAGTCGTATTTTTCTTCTCGACTTACGACTTACGACCTCACGACTCACGAAACCACCTCCCACTCGTACTCTTCGACCGTCGGGTTTGCGAGCAGACGGCGGCACATGGCGTCAACGTCGTCTGTGTTCTCCAGCTCCATTTCGATCAGACGCCCGACGTGAACGGTCTCCACGCCCCCGAAACCGAGCGCCGGGAGCGCGCCACGCACCGCCTCGCCCTGCGGATCGAGGATCCCTTCCTTCGGCCTCACGAGGACGCGGACTTTCAAGCTAGAGAGCCCCTTTCTCGGTGACGCGGCGCAGCATCTCGGCGTACGCGTCTTCGACGCCTCCCATGTCGTTTCGGAAGCGGTCCTTGTCCAGCTTCTCGTTCGTCTCTTTGTCCCAGAATCGGCAGGTGTCAGGGCTGATCTCATCCGCCAGCATCGGCTGTCCAGACTCGTCCTTCCCGACTTCTATCTTGAAGTCCACCAGGATGATCCCACGCTCATCGAAGAACGGAGCCAGAATCTCGTTTACTTTCAGCCCCAACTCCTCACAGAACTCCAGATCCTCATCCGAAACGCCAAGCTCGCGCAGGTGGTGCCAGTTGACGAGCGGATCGTCGAGGTCGTCGTCCTTGTAGCATAGCTCGACGATCGGGGCCTTGAAACGACGGCCTTCCTCGAAACCGAGCAGCCGTTTTATGGAGCCGGTGGCGAGGTTACGAACCACAATCTCGACCGGCAGCATCGTGAGCTTCTTGGTCTTGATGGACGTGTCGTCCACCTGCTCGACGAAGTGCGTTGGCACCCCGTTCGTCTCCAGATACGCGAAGAGCGCCGCGCTCATCGTGGCGTTGGTGCGGCCTTTCCCCTCCCACGAACCACGCTTCCTGGCGTTGAACGCCGTCGCGTCGTCCTTGTAGCGATGAACCAGAACGTCCGGCTCATCGGTGGTGAATACCTTCTTCGCCTTGCCCTCGTATAGCAGAGTCTCAGTCACGCTCCAACCTTCCTTTCAATTCTTCCACCCGCTCGAACACCACACCAGCGTTTCGCACCGCGTATGCTGGATCGAACAGCCCATCCAACTCTAAACCAAGCCTTTCCCGCACTTCCTCATCTTCCGCAAGCAGATCCTGGAACCCATCCTCACCGGCCCAGGCCCGCATCGCCGCACCCTGCACGATCCTGTACGAATCATCCCGGCTCATCCCGGCCTCGACCAGCGCGAGCAGCACGCGCCCGGAGAACACGATGCCGCCGCCGAGGTTCAGGTTCTCGCGCATCCTCTCCTGGTTCACGTCGAGGCCGCTCAATACCCGGCCGACGGTTCGCAGCATGTAGAGGGCTGCGATGGTTGCGTCCGGCAACACGACGCGCTCGGCTGAGGAGTGGCTGATATCGCGTTCCTGCCACAGGGCGTTGTCCTCGAAGCCGACCTGGGCGTAGCCGCGCATCAGGCGGGCCATGCCGCAGAGGCGTTCGCACAGGATCGGGTTGCGCTTGTGCGGCATCGCCGAGGAGCCCTTCTGGCCGCGCCCGAAAGGCTCAGAGAGTTCACGGATCTCGGTTCGCTGGGAGCCCCGGATCTCCAACGCTATCTTCTCCACCGTCGAACCGACGATGGCGAGCGTCGAGAGCACCTCAGCATGCCTGTCGCGCTGCACGACCTGCGTCGAAGCCTGTGCTGCCGCGATACCGAGCTCCTCGCACGCCAGCGCCTCAACCTTCGGGTCCACGTTCCCGTAGACCCCGACCGCCCCGGATATCTTGCCGACTGCCGCAACTTCCCGCGCGTGATCCAGCCGGTCCAGGTTCCGCTCCATCTCGAACGCCCACACTGCCAGCTTGTGCCCGAGAACCGTCGGCTCCGCGTGTACACCGTGCGTCCGGCCGACCATCACGGTCTCGCGGTGCTCCAGCGACATATCTACGAGCAGCCGGGCGAGATCCCTCGCCTCGTTGCGAATGAGGTCCAGCGCGTCCCGCAACCTCAACGCGCCAGCCGTATCCACCACGTCAGAGCTGGTCAGTCCGAAGTGGAAGTGGCGGGCGACGGGGCTATCCACCGTCTCTGCGACATT
>JACDAR010000069.1 GCA_013695335.1 Rubrobacter sp. | reverse complement strand
GGCGAGGACGTGGGCCGGGCTGGCGGCGTGTTCCGGGTGACGCAGGGTTTGCAGGATGAGTTCGGGGCGGCGCGGGTGATGGACACGCCGCTGGCGGAAAGCCTGATCGTGGGTTCCGCCATCGGGCTCTCGGTGAACGGCATGCGCCCCGTCGCCGAGATACAGTTCGCCGACTTCATAACCCCGGCTTTCGACCAGATCATCAACGAAGCAGCCAAGTTCTACTACCGATCCAACGGCGCCTGGAAAGTGCCAATTACCATCCGTGCCCCATACGGGGCAGTCCACGGCGGCGCCCTCTACCACTCCCAGTCCATCGAGGCGTGGTTCTGCAATACGCCCGGGTTGAAAGTCGTCGCCCCAACCTTCCCGGCTGACGCAAAGGCCATGCTAAAGAGCGCCATCCGCGACCCGAACCCCGTCCTCTTCCTCGAACACAAACGCACGTACCGCCTCATAAAAGAAGACGTGCCGGACGAAGTCCCCGAAGTCTCCCTGAACAGCGCCCGCGTGCATCGCGAGGGTGGAGACATCACGGTAGTCTCCTACGGGCTGATGCTATATACGGCGCTGGAGATGGCCGGAAAACTATCAGACGAGCACGGTATCGAGACCGAGGTAGTGGAGCCGCGGACTCTGTATCCGCTGGACAGGGAGAAGATTCTGAACTCCGTCAAGAAGACGGGCAAGGTTCTCATAGTCTCGGAGGCGAACATCACGGGCTCCGTATCCGGGGAGATAGCGGCCATCGTCTCGGCCGAGGCGTTTGAGTGGCTGGACGCGCCTGTTATGCGTCTCGGTGCGCCGGATACGCCAGCAGCTCCCTTCTCCCGGTCGGCGATGGACGCCTTCGTGCCTTCGGCGGAGAAGATAGAGGCGGCCATGCTCGAACTGGCGCGATACTAGGGAGGGGAAGTGGCGACACCCGTAATAATGCCCCAGCTTGGGGAGAGCGTGACGGAGGGCACCATCACCCGCTGGCTCAAGGCCGAGGGGGACGAGGTCGCCCTGGACGAACCACTGGCCGAGGTAGACACGGACAAAGTCAACGCCGAGCTTCCCTCACCCTTCGCCGGAAAGGTCGAGAAGCTCCTCGTCTCCGAAGGGACGACCGTGGACGTGGGAGTCGAGATCGCACTCGTCGCCGCGGCCGGAGAAGAATCCCTATCAGAGAAAGCCGTGGTTGATGAAAGCGTGTCCGACGGGGCAACCACCGAGGAGTTTCCCTCTGTGGAGACCCAGCCTTCTAACAAGGACGATGGTCAACATCAAACGCTCGTCGAGGCCCGCGCCACGCGGAGCAAGAGAGAAGGACTGGACAACGGACGCGCCACCGAGAGCGCTGAGTCGCTGCGCCTGACGCGCTCGTCGCCCGTGGTGCGCCGCCTCGCCTCCGAGCACGGCCTGGATATACGTGAGATCCCCGGTTCCGGCGTCGGCGGACGGGTGACGAAAAAGGACATCGAAGGCTACATAAGGCAGAAGACGGATACCCCCACCGCGTTGCGCGAGGAACGCGAAGCCTTCGAGCCGCCATCGCCGGAGGTGGAGCGTGTCCCGGCCCACGAGGGTGACCGGGTAGTGAACCTGACACCGATGAGGCGCGCCATCGCCAACCGCATGTCGTTGAGCAAGCGCGAAGCGCCACACGCGTGGACCATGGTCGAGGTGGACGTGAGCGGGCTCGTCGCATTGCGTGGGCGGGAAAAGGAGGCTTTCGCGGAGCGCGAAGGGGTGAAGCTCACGTACCTGCCTTTCATTGTCAAGGCGGTTGTGGGGAGCCTGAAGGAGAATCCCATCCTCAACTCCGTTTGGGATGGTGACAGAATCTTGCTTCGCAAGGAGATCAACATCGGCATAGCCGTGGACCTTGACGACGCCCTGATCGTACCCGTCCTCAGAGACGCCGATGGGATGAACCTCACCGGCCTCGCCCGCAGCATAGACGAGATCGTACGCAAGGCGCGTAGTCGCCAGCTCTCGCCTGATGACGTTTCGGGCGGCACCTTCACCGTCAACAACCCCGGCGCGTTGGGCAGCGTGATATCGACGCCCATAATCAACCACCCGCAGGCAGCCATCCTCTCAGCCGAGGCGATAGTGAAACGCCCGGTAGTGGTGGAGCACGATGGGGGCGAAGCCATCGCCATCCGTAGCATGATGAACCTGGAAGTCTCCTTCGACCACCGCGTTCTGGACGGTGGCGCGGCGCTACGGTTCCTGAACGTCGTCAAGCGGCAACTGGAAGGCTACACGCCTGAGAGTGGCATCGGGTAAAAGTGAAGTTGTTATGGGAGATTGAGGATATTGATGTCCAGAGAGTGAAGGAGTTTTTCGACGAGCATAAGGACAACGCTTTCGTTGTTCGGAGACGGGAGCGAAATGTCGAGAAAGGCTTCTCCCGGTTCTCGCGAGATGCATTCTGGAGGGAGATGGTAGTATGCCTGATGACTACGCAGGCACGGGCAGGTCCAAACAGCGCCGTGGCAAGATTCGCTAGTCAGGAACCTTTCCCCTTGAGATTTCGAGAGTGCCAACAGCGGCGGAGCCTTAAATCCTTTGCGCAGAGGACGTTAGCTCGTGGAGGAATCAGAAGAAACATCACCATAAGCGAGCAAATCCACGACAACTTTCGATGGCTCGAAAAGCAGGGTGGATGGGAGGAAGTCAAGAAAGTCTTTCGCGATACGAGAAAGAACCCAACACTGGAAATGGAAACAGAAGCGGCAGACTTTATTGACCATTATTTGAAAGGTTTTGGACCAAAACAGTCACGCAATCTGCTGCAAGGCTTGGGCTTGACGAAGTACGAGATTCCGATCGACAGCAGGATCACCAAGTGGCTGAAAGACTTTGGCTTCCCCGTGACTCTGTCAGCGGACGCTTTAGGAGACCTTGAATACTACAAGTTCGTATCCAGAGGCTTCCGAGAATTGTGCGCTGCGTGCGACATATACCCGTGCGTACTCGACGCTGCCATATTTTCGAGCTTCGATAGCTAAAGAAGTGGGCCGGAGCGCAGTTAGGCTTGGGAGGTGAAGGTCCGCGACGTTGTCAGATCCATCGAGCAAGACGGCTGGCGGTTGGCGAGAACCAAAGGAAGCCATCGTCAGTTCAAGCATCCTGGCAAGCCCGGTCTCGTCACCGTACCCGGCAAACCGGGTGACGAACTGGCCCCTGGTACACTCAATAGCATACTCAAACAGGCTGGATTGAAGGAGTAGAAGATGAAGTACCTCGTCGTTATCGAGCCTACGGATACGGGCTTCTCGGCTTACTCACCGGATCTCCCAGGCTGCGTTTCGACCGGGGCGACCCGCGAAGAGATAGAGCGCAACATGCAAGAAGCCATCGAGCTTCACCTGGAGGGTTTGCGCGAGGAAGGCTATCCCGTTCCCGAGCCCAGCACTTCTTCGGCTTACGTCGAGATAGTGGCCTGAGATTTCGCCACCAGCGAATGAGCAAGGCGCTGAGACGCTGACCGCTACAGAGTCTCCCGTCGGCGGCTGAGCTGGCCGTATGGGTGGCCGGTGTGCAGGCGTTCCATGGAGCTTATGGCGGCTATGCGCTCCAGGGCCAGGGTGTCTGCGGCCACGTTGGTCGGGACGCCGTCGCGTTTGGAGATGGCGATGATGCTCTTCACTGAGTCGTAGATACGCATAACGCGCCTGGTGGCGCGGCGTTCGTTGTAGCCTTCGAGTTCGTCGGCGACGTTGATGAGGCCGCCCGCGTTTATGACGTAGTCGGGGGCGTAGAGGATGCCGCGTTTCGCAAGCTCCTCGCCGTGGCTGGCTTCGTGGAGTATGTTGTTGGCGCTGCCCGCGATGATGCTGCATCTGAGTTTGGGTAGCGTCCCGTCGTTGACGATAGCGCCCATCGCGCACGGGGCCAGGATGTCGCATGGCATGACCAGGATCTCATCCGGCTCCACGGGCTTCGCCCCGAACTCCCGTGCCGCCTGCTTGACCACCTCCGGGTGGAGATCGGTGACGATGAGGCGCGCCCCTTCCTCGCTGAGCAGTCGGCAAAGGTGGTAGCCGACGTGGCCCAGTCCCTGAACGGCCACGGTTCTGCCCTCCAGCGAGGCCGTTCCGAAGACTTCCTCGGCGCAGGCCCGCATACCCTGCCGAACTCCGAGGGCTGTGAAGGGTGATGGATCTCCGGAGCCGCCGCGCGTCACGTCCACGCCGACCACGTGCGAGGTCTCGACCCTGATGAAGTTCGCGTCTTCGGTGGAAGTGCCAACGTCCTCGGCGACTATGTATCGTCCGCCAAGGGTTTCGATATACCGGCCGAAGGAGCGGAAAAGCGCCTCGGACTTGTCACGGTGGGGGTCGCCGAAGACCACGGACTTCCCTCCCCCAAGGTTGAGGCCGCTCGCTGCTGCCTTGTAGGTCATCCCTCGCGCTAGGCGCAGTACGTCCACGATGGCTTCGTCTTCCGTGGTGTAGGGCCACATCCGGCAACCGCCAAGGGCTGGACCGAGGGTGGTGTCGTGGATAGCGATGATCGCCCGCAGCCCCGTCGCCTTGTCGTGGCAGAACACGAGCTGCTCGTAGCGGTATTCCGCCAGCTTTTCGAAGACTTGCATATTCGGCTCTCCTTTCCCCTGTCCAGAGTGATCTTCCCGGGACCTCACTCTACTACCCGGCATCTTTCGCGCCGCCGGGAACTGTAGTATTCGACACCCGGCGGGCGGCTGCTAGAGCGGCCCATCCTCAGCGTCCGGACTGCGGTCTCTAGTCCTCGAACGGGTTCAGCACCCGGACGCCGGTGCGCTCTACGTCGACAGTGTTGCGGGTTACGAAGGTCATGTTCCGCACCTTCGCCGTGGCCGCCATGAGGCCGTCTCGGGAAGAGATAGGATCAGGCGCGTTCATGCGGCCCCATTCTTCGGCAATTTCCAGATCTAAAGGTAGGATGCGGTCTGCGTAAAGGCGCCGCAGCCCGGCGAGCCATATTTCGAGGTGACCGGCCTGAACCGGGTCCCTCCTGCTCAATCCTTCTATGCCCTGACGGATCTCACCTATCACCAGGACGCTCACATACAACTCCTCCGCCGCTATTGAGGAGAGCCAGTGCATGACGCTAGCGTTGGCGCGGGAACCCTTGCGCGCTTCGGAGACGACATTGGTGTCGAGGACGTAACTCAAGGCCCGCCTTCATTTCCATTCGAGAGATCCACCTCTCGCGGATAATCGTTCGGCGGACGCTCCGGGATGATGAGTTCTAAACCCTCCGGCGCACTCATGAGGAATTCCTTGAAGTCTGGCCTGTCTCCCGCGAGCCGTCGGTATTCCTCGGCCGGAACCACCACGACGACTTCTTCGCCGTGCCGCGTGACTGTCTGCGGCCCGTCCTCCAGCGCGCGGCGCACCAGCTCGCTGAACTTCTGCTTCGCCTCTTGCAACTGCCAGGACATGACACACCTCAATTCTGCCTAGTCTGTCCAAATTGTATGCCGGGAGGATGGGCGCGTCTACGTCTGGGTGATGCTTGGTGCCTGTTATTTCGATCAAATCGGCTGGAAGTCTGCGTTTTACCGCGTGCTAGAATGCCGGTCTATGCAGCGAGAAAGGTTGGGGGAGAACACCACCGCGGGGAAGATAGAGGGTCTCGAACGCCTGCGCGAGGAGGCGGCGCATCCCTCCTCCGAACAGGCAGTACAGCGACAGCGGGAGCGGGGCAAGCTCACGGCCCGCGAACGCATAGGTCTCCTGCTGGACGAGGGAACCTTTGTGGAGTTGGATCGCTACCGCGTCCATCGCTCCAATAACTTCGGGCTTGAGAAGAACAAACCGCTCGGCGATGGCGTGGTGACCGGCTACGGCGAGGTGATGGGACGGAAGGTGTGCGTCTTCAGCCAGGACTTCACCGTGTTCGGTGGGTCGCTCGGGGAGGTGTACGCGGAGAAGATCTGCAAGGTCATGGACCTCGCCATCTCCACGGGATGCCCCATCGTCGGCATCAACGACTCCGGCGGCGCGCGCATTCAGGAAGGCGTCGTCTCGCTCGCCGGATACGCGGACATCTTCCACCGCAACGTGCTTGCATCCGGTGTTGTGCCACAGATCAGCGTGGTCGTGGGACCGTGCGCCGGCGGCGCGGTCTACTCCCCGGCCATAACGGACTTCGTGTTCATGGTCGAGGAGACGAGCCACATGTTCATCACCGGCCCCGACGTAATAAAGAGCGTCACCGGCGAGGAGGTCTCGTTCGAGGACCTCGGCGGCGCAGCCACCCACAATACGAAGAGCGGGGTCGCACACTTCTCCTCCCCGGACGAGGAATCTTGCATGGAGGACGTGCGTTACCTGCTCTCGTTCCTCCCCGAGAACAACCTGGAGACAGCCCCGCACTATCCACCATCCGACGACGCAGAGAGGATGGAAGAGGAACTTGCCTCGCTCGTCCCTGACTCGAATAACCATCCCTACGATATAAGGCGGGCCGTAGAGTTCGTCGTGGACGAGGGGGAGTTCTTCGAGGTGCAGGAAGGCTGGGCGCAGAACCTCGTCGTCGGGTTTGCGCGGCTGGACGGGAACGCCATCGGCGTAGTCGGAAACCAGCCTATGGTGCTTGCGGGGACGCTGGACATCGACGCGAGCGTGAAAGGGGCGCGGTTCGTACGCTTCTGTGACGCCTTTAACATACCGCTGCTCACGTTTGTGGATGTGCCGGGTTTCATGCCCGGCACGGATCAGGAATGGGGAGGCATCATCCGACATGGGGCCAAGCTGCTTTACGCCTTCTCCGAGGCGACCGTCCCGAAGATGACGGTCATTACCCGCAAAGCCTATGGCGGCGCGTACGATGTTATGAACTCAAAGCACATCGGGGCGGACGTGAACGTCGCCTGGCCGACGGGTGAGGTTGCTGTGATGGGAGCTTCGGCGGCCGTCGGCATCATCCACCGCAGGCGCATCGCGGAGGCTGACGATCCCAAGGCCGAGCGGGAAGCCCTTATTGCGGACTACGAGGAGAAGTTCAACAATCCGCTCACTGCGGCAGAGATGGGATTTATCGACGATGTGATCGACCCTTGCGAGACGCGGCCTTACCTGATCAAAGCGCTCCAGATGGTCAGCACCAAGCGCCCTGAGCGCCCGCCGCGCAAGCACGGAAACATCCCGCTTTGAGGATTGCGTTTGGGGGAGATGGAAACGTGATCCGCAGGCTGTGGCCCAGAACGCGGAGGGATTGGGCGGTTGCAGTCCTCACCGTCTCCACGTTCTTCCTTCTCGACATGCTTGCCTTGATGGGATCGGAGCTCGCCATGAAACTCCTCGTTTCCCTGACGGGGATGCTGATGGGGGGCGTCCTCGCATACGGGGCTTGCTATCCGTTCAGGATGAGGTTCGCGGGATCGGGAACAGGGAGACTACTTGGGATCTTCCTTGGCCTCGTGCTGGTGTTCGGGATCATCTACGCGGGCTCCGCCCTGGCCGGAATCCCGGCCTTCCCCACCGCCAAAGGTGGCAGCGCCGGAATGTTTATCTACGGCTTCGCGTTTGGTTTCGGGATCTTTGTCCCGAGAAGCCTCGGACTTTCCCCCGTGTGGGAGGCGCAGCCGAAGGGAGATAGAGCCGAGCTGCGGGGATTGGCCGTAATGTTGGGCATTGCGACCGGGCTTCTAGCCGTGTCCTTCGCCCTGTACGTCGTGATCGAGTACGTCGCCGCGCCTTTGATCCGGTACGTCGCGGGATGACAGGCACGCCACGCACGAAGATGGAGCCTTCTCCTACACCCGATGAGGCCATCGCGATCGTGGCGGCACTCGAAACGTTGCGCGAAGAGTCGAAGAAACCAGAAACGGGGCCGACTCGCTGGGAGCTTTCGGGGAGGCTGGGGAGGATGTTGCCGCCTGGCAGGAAGCTGGAGGGGACGCCGTGGACGTACGCTGGCTGGGAGGGGAAGAGCTAGGTGTTCGGGAAGGTACTTGTCGCGAACCGGGGTGAGATCTCCGTCCGCATCATCCGCGCCCTGCGGGAGATGGGCGTCGCGAGCGTCGCCGTATACTCGGACGTGGACAGGGAATCCCTCCACGTCAGCCTCGCGGATGAGGCGTATCACGTCGGGCCGACACCGGCGTCCGAGAGCTACCTGAACGTCGAGAAGCTCGTCGAGGTGGGGAAGAGGAGCGGCGCCGAGGCCGTGCATCCTGGTTACGGGTTTCTGGCGGAGAGCGCGGCTTTTGCCAGCTCGGTGACCGAGGCCGGGATGGTCTGGATCGGCCCCCATCCCGAAGCCATCGAGGCTATGGGGAGCAAGGTGGAGTCGAGGCGCATCATGGCGAAGGCTGGAGTCCGGATCACACCTGGCACCGAGAACCCCGTCGAATCTCCCGACGCCGTCCTGGAGTTCGCGGAAGAACACGGCTATCCCGTCGCGGTGAAGGCATCATCAGGCGGTGGTGGCAAGGGATTCGCCGTCGCCCACGACAAGACAGAGGCAGAGACCGCCTTCGGGCGGGCGAGCCGCGAAGGCGAGGCATATTTCGGGGATGGTTCCGTTTACCTGGAAACGTATCTTCCCGCGCCGCGCCACATCGAGATACAGGTTATGCGGGACAAACACGGCAACGCAGTCCACCTCGGGGAGAGGGATTGCTCCATCCAGCGTCGCCACCAGAAGCTGGTCGAGGAATGTCCATCCCCGATGATGACGCCTGAGATGCGCGAGGCGATGGGCCGGGCCGCCGTGGACGCAGCCGAGGCCGTCGGCTACGACTCCGTCGGGACTTGTGAGTTCCTGGTGCAGGACGACGAGTTCTTCTTTCTCGAAATGAACACCCGAGTGCAGGTCGAGCATCCAGTCACCGAAGAGGTGACGGGCGTGGACATCGTGCAGACCGGCATCCGCATCGCCGCTGGGGAGCGGCTGTCCTTCTCGCAGGAAGACGTGACCTGGCGCGGCCATGCGATCGAGGTGCGGCTGAACGCAGAGGACGCCGCCCACGACTTCGCCCCTAGCCCCGGAACCGTCACCGTCTACGAGGAGCCGGGAGGACCTGGGGTTCGGGTGGATTCGTCGCTGCGTGGTCCGGGCGTGGTGCCGGAGTCGTATGATCCTCTGTTCGCCAAGCTGATCGTCCGCGGCGCGAACCGGGAAGATGCACTGCGGCGATTGCGACGGGCGCTCGCTGAGTTTCGGGTGGAGGGTATCGCAACCACACTTCCGTTTTTCCGCGCTCTTCTCGATGACGAACATTTCGCCAACGGCTCGTATACGACGGGCTTCGTGGCGGAGCGGCTCGGAGGGCTGGAGATAGAGCCATCGCCGCCGGGAGAGGCTGGCGCGCCTTCGGAGAAATCGTCCCGCGAGGTCGAGGTCGAGGTGAACGGGAAGCTTTTCCGGGTGCGGGTGTACTCGGACGAGGGGGATTCCGGTCGCGGCGCACCCCCGAAGCGCAAGGGCGGAACGTCGCGGCGGGCAGGGGGTGGCGAGGGCGCGGTTACGGCCCCGATGCAGGGGACCATCGTCCGGGTGCTCGTTGAGGAGGGGCAAGAAGTAGCGGCGGATGAGGCAGTGTGCGTGCTCGAGGCCATGAAGATGGAAACGGAGATCCGGACCCGGAAAGCTGGCACGGTATCCGACATTCTCGTCGAGGCTGGCGGGACTGTTCGCTCCGGAGAACCGCTAGTGGTCGTCGAGTAGGCTCGAAGGAACCCTGGGGCGTAAAGATGGCCGAGCATACCGGAGATTACGAGTGGCGCAGCGAGGGAGAAGAGGCGGAGATCGTCCTCTTCTCCCCCGATGAGGGCTCTGCCGATCCCGGTATCCAGAGAACCCTCCCCGCGGCAAGGCTCCCCGGCGCCGAGAGCCCCGTGTACGCGGCAACGTCGTCAGAGGGATTCGGGTGGGTGGCTGCATCTTCCACGCACGCGGCTCCGGATCTCACATCCATCCCCAGGCGTGGCGTCCTGATCGTTGCGGATGCGGAAGCCGGGGATCTCGACGTGCCGCCAAACGATATATTGCCCTTCCTGATGCGCAATCTCTCTGAAGTTGGCCTGCCGCATCTGGATGGATCCGGCGTCCGGCGCATGTGTGAGTCAGGGGCGATAGCCGCCGCCGAAGACGCCCTGATCGAAGAGGAAGACCTCGACTCTTTCGTTTCCTCGGCTGGTGATCCTGACGCACTGGGACGCCGCGCAATCTCCGCGGGATACCGGGACTGGGAGATACGCCCGAGGGAACTGGGCGTGAAGGTCGTGGGGGAAACTTTCGATGCCGAGGCCGCCGAAGAGCTTGGATTGAGGCCGGGGACGCTGGTCTTCGTCCTCGACGTTGGCGCTGGGAACCTCGGGCGGCTCGCGCTCACAGCGCACCGGGAGCGCATCGCGGGCCGGGATTTCGGGAGGGAAGGCGTGCCCGCTGCGCCGGTCGAGACGGAGGAGGCCGCGGATCTCCTGTCCGCGTTCGGCGCTGTATCAAACTTCGTGGATGGGAGGGCTGCGCTCCTCGTTTACGCGCTGCGCCGCGCGCTTTCGGGGGCTGCCGGAAGGCTCTCAGTCCCTGCGGCGTGGCGGGTCGGTGGGATCGAAGAGGATGGCGGCCTGCTGGTCCATCGCAACACTCTCGCGGCGGTTGGGGACGAACAGATAATCACCGCCGGTGGCAATGTGACGGCTGGCACGGGTAATATGTCAGGGAACGCACCGCCCTTCGGGGCGCCGGAGGACGATGGAAGATGGCCCTGGGAAGAGGCGGGGCTGCTGGAGCGCTTGGTGGGGCTGGACGACCCGAGGGGCTAACCGTGGACTTGCTGATGGTGCGTGACCGGGGTACCGGCCGCTTCGTGTATACGGAGCGGATGGAGCGGCGCGCCGGGGAGACGCCTTGGGAGTACGCCCGCCGCAGCGTCCGTCGTGAAGGCCAGATCCGGACCCGCTTCGCTGAAGCGACGATGCAGGTCATAGTGGGCTGGGGCACGGACTCAGTCGAAGACTTCCTGCGGGAACACCCGGAGTACCGTTCGGGAGGTATCGTCGGAGACGGGCAACTGGAAGGGGATATGGTCGACCAGTGAGGTGCTGGACAAGACCATCCGGCTTATGACGGCCGCCTTCAGGCCCGTCGCGGCCCCGGCCTGCCAACGTGGCAAGAGAGCTTGAGAGAATCTCAACTGTTGCTGGATCCAATATTGCCTTCATCAGCTTTTTGCGGGTTGTACGGTCAGGTCACGGCCTTTAGATTAGGTGGGTGGCAACAGAGAATGATCTGGAACTGGGCGACGGCCGCACACTACACGTGTACGACACGGGTCCGGGCGACGCGGGCGGCCGGCTAGCCGTTTTCTGGCACCACGGAACTCCGAATATCGGCACGCCTCCCGAGCCTCTTTTCCCGGCCTCAGACCGGCTCGGCATCCGCTGGGTGTCGTATGATCGGCCAGGATACGGTGGATCAAGTCCCAACCCAGGCCGGGACGTGGCATCTGCCGCCGCCGATGTCTCCAGCATCGCCGATGCGCTGGGCATCGATCAGTTCGCGGTCATGGGCCATTCCGGTGGAGGTCCGCACGCCCTGGCATGCGCCGCGCTGTTACCTGAGCGCCTCTCAGGCGTGGTCAGCGTGGCCGGGATGGCCCCGTTCGACGCCGACGGGCTCGACTGGTTCGCGGGCATGTGTGACTCCGGCAAGGCATCGCTCCGTGCCGCCGCCAATGGACGCGCAGCAAAGGAAAGGTACGAATCGGAGGCTGAGTACGACCCGCAGATGTTCACCCCGGCGGAT
The DNA here is from genome assembly GCA_013695335.1 of Rubrobacter sp. Taxonomy (GTDB): domain Bacteria; phylum Actinomycetota; class Rubrobacteria; order Rubrobacterales; family Rubrobacteraceae; genus JACDGB01. The sequence goes on along the minus strand of JACDAR010000069.1, from coordinate 13,316 downwards.
CATGCCGCGCTCGAAGGTGAGTGGTCCTGGTTCATCAGCGTGGTCAGTCCGGCGATGGAGAACGGCCCGGGCGGTCTGATAGACGACGACCTTGCCTACGTCGCCCCGTGGAGATTCGACCCCGCGCAGGTCGCCGCGCCGGTACTCTTCCTGCATGGCGAACAAGATCGGATCGCCCCCAGCTCGCACAGTGAATGGCTCGCGCGCCGATGCCCCTCAGCGGAACTGCGACTGTGCCAGGACGACGGACATATCTCGGTCCTCAGCTCCGGCGCGGCGGCCCTGGGCTGGCTCCGGGAGCACGCCAACCAGGGCTGAATCACACCAGGCCGCCCTGCCGGGCACGGCCAGAGGTCGCCATCCCTGTACCTTTACTTCGGGATCGTTGTCGCACGCAGAACCCTGCAAGACGGAGCTTCTGGTCCGCGGATAGTTACGGGTAACTGTAGAGTGGAATGTCAGGCGTCCTTCGTGGCCGCCGCTTCTGCCAGAACCTTGGCCAACAACTCGGGCCGCGAGAGCATCGGATGGTGACCGCTCGGAAGCTCCACCACCTTCCCAGCCCTTCTCGCGTGCCCTCGTTGTACCTCGGGCGGGGTCGCCCGATCCTCGGCGCACACGATGTAGGTCGAGGGCAGTTCGTGCCACGCGACCGCGCGCGGGGCCTGCCCGAAAACCGCCAGTGGCTGGCGGGTGAGGCGCTTCAGGGCCCCGGCAACTGCCTCTTCGTCGCAGTCTTGCATGAATGCCTCAGGAGCGAACTCGGCCTTGAGGCCCATCGTGCCGTCTTCCGGGCGCGGGTCCATCCACGGTCCCGGTTCCCTGGATCCGCCGAAGCTGGAGAGCGTCTCGCCGCGCCCTGGCATCACCGAGTCCAGATATACGAGGTGCTCGACTTTCTCATGGCCTGCCGCAGCGTCGGTTATGACCATGCCGCCGTAGGAGTGGCCCACCAGCATCACGGGCTCGTTTTCCTCCTCAATCGCGGCCCTGACCGCGTCGGCATCATCGTACATGTCTCCCAGCGTTTCTACGTCCCCGACCGGCGGCGCAACGCAGCTCGGCAGTTCCACGGCCCGGCTGTTCAGGCCGTGGGCGGCGAGCGCTTCGACCATTCGGTGCCACCACCACGCCCCGTCGAAAACAAGTGCGCCGTGCACAAAGATCACCTTTATCCCGACCACCTCCTGACCGATGCACCGGCGTCTGCGTAGGACAAGGATGCCGAGTGTAGCATTGGCGTAGTGTTTACGAAGGATTAGCCGGTTATGCTGTTGTGGCGTTCAGGCTCATTCGCCCGGACTTGCGCACGCCGGATCTTCTCTGAGATGCTTTGCGCAGGTTGAAACCGGTACGTTGGCTTTTGAGGGAGGGTGAGGTTGAGTAGCGAGGTCTTGGACAAAATCATCGAGCTTATGACGGCTGCGTTCGGGCTCGTCGCGGCGCTTGCGTGGAACGCGGCAATACAGGCGCTCTTCATCGCTGTATTCGGTGAAGCAGGCGGTCTGGTAGCGAAGTTTTTCTATGCAGTCGTCGTCACCGTGATCGTTGTCCTGGTGACCATCAGGATCGGACGGCTCGCGGAGAGGCTGAAGCGCGAGGAGCAGCAGACTCAGGAATAGGCAGCAGAGCTTTCGTACTCAACTGAAGAAAAGGAGGAAGAAGGCTCTTCTTCTACTTGAAATCGTCGGGGGAGACCTGGTTCATCCAGTCCTTGAACTTGTCCACGACCTCTTCCTCGGGGGTGTCCTCTATGGCCTCGTCAAATACGACTGCTGCCTCTTCGATCACCTCGTCCGCGGCGAAGATTTCAGCCCCGGCACGGACTGCGAGGGCGATGGCGTCGGATGGGCGGGAGTCGATCTCCACTGTACGCCCGTCTATCTGGACGCTGATGGTGGCGAAGAAGGTGGAGTCCTGGAGGCGGGTCACGGTGACGCGATTCATGTTGCCGCCCAGCTCGTTCACCAGGTTCACTGCAAGGTCGTGGGTAAGCGGACGGGAGAATTGCTGGTTCTGGAGCCGCATCAAGATAGAGCGGGCCTCGCCCTGGCCGATCCAGATCGGCAGGTATCTGTTATCGTCTTCGACCTTGAGGATAACGATTGGGCTAGAAGAAAAGAGGTCCAGGTTGATCCCGTATATCGACATCCGGGTGAAACCGTCGGCACTCACTGACTATGCGCTCCTCTCGTACCGCGGGGATGTGGAGAGTATGTCTGACACGAGGCCGATTGTACTTCCCGACCCCCCGCTCTTCAATCAGGTTGTCAGGAAGGGTGGGGTGTTGTAAATTATCCCGGCAATTCTCCTCGTGGGCCTGTAGCTCAGCCGGTTAGAGCGCTTCTCTGATAAGGAAGAGGTCCCTGGTTCGAGTCCAGGCAGGCCCACCCTCAATTCCCTTTATCTAAGCGGTTTTCTCATTCCCTTCGATTTCCCACTCTGCGAGAATCTCCCCACTTTTCCCCAGTTATCTATACTCCCAGCAGTCAATGACTGCAAAATGTGCATCACGCTCGCCTTCGCCGCCACTCGTCCAGTTCGTCCCGGTGGTACACATCCTTGCCGATATCCTTGTACCGGCCAAAGTCCCCACGGGCGGCAGCCTCGTAAAAACGGGACACAGAGGCGTTCAGGTACTCTGCCGCTTCTCCTCCGCGCTCATCCATGCGATCTCCCCAGCGCGGGCCACCCGGATGCCGTTCAGCGCCACGGAGAGCGACTTTACTTGACTACTATAAAAGCCAGATGAGATCCGGGTCGCCGGTACCCCGCTCGCCACGCAGAACAGCATCCAGTTCGTACAGAAGGGGGAGTTCCGCCTCACCCAGGCCACAGGCGTGCGCCAGCTTCAGGGCGTATGGGAGTGTATCGAGACCCTCGACTGTGACGTTCTTCATCTTCTCGAGCGCTTCGTCCGGCCTGCTAACCTCGTTTAACAGACGACCGAAGTCGCCATTGCGGCCAGAGAGACAGGTGACGTAGAGGTCTCCAGCTCCAGCGGGGCCAGCGGCTGTCTCAGGGCGCCCGCCCGCTGCGGAGACCGTGGCCGCCAGTTCGCCAAGCGCGGTTCCAAACGCCAGGGCGCGCAGGTTGGGTTTTGCGTCGTGACCGGTGAGGTATCCGAAAGCAATGGCGTAGCAGTTCTTCAGGGCGGAGCAGAGCCCGAGCCCGAGAAGGTCATCCGTCGCACTCGGCAAGTAGTAGGTGGTGGAGAGCGCGTCTGCCAACTCACTGGCCACCTCGATGTCCTCACACCCGAACACGGTCTGGGTGGGCGAAGGCTCGATCAGGTCGTTCGCCTTGACGGGGCCTCCTACGGCGACGACGGGGCGCTTCGGTCCCAGGTGTTTACTTGCAAGGATAACCGACGGGACGATATTTTCATCTTCTCCTGAAAGGCCCTTGGTAAAGACGAGAATCGGGACGCCTTCCGGTGCATGCCTGGCTGCCTCTTCGGAGACCCAGCCAATCCCTTCGGATGTGACGGCCAGCGCGACGAGGTCAGCGTCCCTGACGGCGTCCCCGATCTCATCTGCGGTCTCGACCGGTTTCTGTAGCGCCGCGCCAAGATCCGGATGCGGCCCGCCCTCTGCGAGCGCTGCGAGGGCCGGACCATCGAGCCAGTCGGGACCCCAGTAGACGAGGTCGTGGCCGCGTTCGAGGGCAGGCTGGCCAAATGCGGCGCCCATCTGGCCCGCCCCGAGTACTGCTATTCGCACATCAACCCCCTGTCTCGCCGACACCGCGTAGCGTCTTCGTATCCAATCCCAAACCGCATGATCCGATATGCTCCACCCTGGCCGGAGGTCGCGTCGTCTGTGTGGTTGCGTGACGAACCCCCAGGCTTGACCTTCTGTGGGCCACCTACTCCTCCAGTGCCTCCGCCAGCTTCGGGAAGAGCGGTCTGAGGCTAGGATATATCTCCTTGTAGACATCGTAGAGCCTGGCGTAGGTAGCCACCCTACCTTCGTCAGGATCGAAGCGTACACGCGTTCCGCTCATGGCCTCGGCCGCCTCCTTGATGCCCTCGTGAATCCCACACGCGGCGGCGGCGAGCATTCCGGCTCCGAGGCACGTACTCTCCGCCTCCTGGACCACGGACACCGGACGCTGCATGATGTCCGCGATGGTCTGGCACCAGAGCGAACTCCGCGACCCGCCCCCAAGCGCGAAGATGTGTTCGACCGGTTTCTCCAATCCTTTCTCCGCACCCTCCGTCATAAGTCGTTGTTCGAAGGCAATTCCCTCCAGTATGGCGCGGAATACGTGTTGCTTGCCGTGGGCGCCTGTCAGGCCGAGCACGACCCCGCGGGCGTTCAGATCCCAGTAGGGCATGAGGGCGTTGTTCCAGTAAGGTACGGCGAGGAGCCCGCCTGAACCTGGATCCAGCTGCGCGGCCGCGGTCTCCAGTATCTGCTCGGTCGAGATGCCGAGGTCAAGCGCCTCGGCGTCGACCCCCGCGAAGTGCTCGACGAACCAGCTTACCGTATAGGTGCCTGCCGGAAGCAGGGTTTCGAGTGTGTATGTCCTCGGTATCGCGCCGGAGAGAACCCTGTACTCGTCGCCATAGGAGTAGCCTTCGCTGTAGGTGCCCGAGGCGATTGCAGTTCCCAGGTTCAGGTATGCCCGGCCCGGCTCCGTAATATTCGCCCCGAGCCCTGCGGATTGTCCGTCGCCGACCCCGCTGACTATAGGTAGTCCCGCGGGGAGCCCTGTCTCGTCTGCCGCCGCCTCCGTAAGCTCCCCGATCACCTCTCCTGGCGAGTAGACGTCGCACATTTGATCACGGCTAAGCCCGACCATGTCGAGGAGTTCGTCCGACCAATCAAAGCTCTCCATGTCCACGAGCCCCAATGGGTCAGCCGAGGCCCAAGAGGTCCGCCAGTGGCCTGTCATGCGGTGTGCCAGGAAAGCGTGCACGTCTACTATCCTGGTGGTGCGATCCAGAACCCCAGGTTCATGCTCTCTGAGCCAGAGCAGCTTGTAGAAACCGGGCAGCGGGTTGGGGGGCTTGCCGGTGATGCGGTGAACGTCTGCTGAGCCGTAACGATCTACCTGCTCTCGCGCCCTTGAGTCCAGCCACAGGATAGCTGGACGGATCGGCTGGTCTTCAGAATCCAGGCACACGAAGGTCTCGCGCTGATGGGTAATTCCGATTGCCCCGATACGACGTGTGTCCACCGCCTGCGCGGCCCGCGAGAGCGCGTTCTTAGTGGATTTCCACCAGTCCTCCGGGTTCTGTTCACCCCAGTCAGGCCAAGGGCTGGAAAGTTCGAAGGTCGACCGTCCTTCAGACACTTCCCTCCCGTTCGAGTCCCAGACCACAGCTTTCGTAGCCGTCGTCGAGCAGTCTATCCCGATCACCAGATCCGCCTGTGCCATTTGTCCTCCTGTTCCCCGAACCCCGCGATCGTCGCATCCCGCCAGACGCAGCAACGGCCACCCTTTGCGGTAGGCATTGTTCGCGACTAAAGAGTTCTTGTTTTCTCCAGGACGTTCTTCACGATCCTGCCGCCCTTCATGATGATCTTGAGGTTCTCACTATTCTGGAGCAGGGCGATGTCTTCCAGAGGGTTCCCTTCAACCACTAGCAAGTCCGCGAGCTTGCCCTCTTCGATGGTGCCGATCTCACCTTGCATCCCGAACAGTTTGGCGTTGGTGCGGGTGGCTGAGATGAGGCTCTCCATCGGACTCAAGACTTCTGTCTTTATCTCCAGTTCACGCGCCTTGCGATCCTGCAAAGGTCCGAGCAGGTCGGAGCCAGAGGCGATCTTCGCGCCTGCCCCGTAAGCATAGCGCAGAGCCTGGATACCCACCTCCCTTGCCTCGTCTATCTTGCGGATGACGTTCTCCGGTACACCATACGCCGCTCCCTCATCCGAGAGGGCTTCGTAGGTGACGAGCGTTGGGACCAGATACGCGCCAGAACGGGCGATCATGGCGGCCGTCTCCTCGTCGATGAGGTTGCCGTGCTCGATGGAACGCACGCCAGCCTCAAGGCAGTTCCTGACGCTGCCGTCGTTGTAGGCGTGGGCCATTACGTAGGTGCGGGCTGCCTCGGCCACCTCGACGGCTGCCCGAATCTCGGCGATCTGGTACTGCGTGGCGGTGAGCTCGTCAGCCGGGGACATCGCGCCGCCAGAGGCCATCACCTTGATCTGGTCCGCCCCAAGCCTTAATTGTTCCCTCGCCGCTTTCCTCACAGCGTCCGCGCCGTCACAGACCACGGAGCGCATCCCCGCCGTGGGGCAGAAGATCTCGGGCGGCTGCGTCTCGCTCCTGCGTCGCCAGTCACCGTGTCCGCCGGTCTGGGAGAGCGGCTTGTCGCTCACCAGCAGCCTCGGTCCCTCGATGACCCCGCGTTCCACCGCCTCCTTGAAACTCCAATCGGCGCCGCCAGCGTCCCTGACGGTGGTAAAGCCCTGCATGAGCGTGTCTTCGAGTATTTTGGCCATGAACAGGGCCGTCAGGTTGGACGGGTACTCCCTGTGCTGGTCGAGAATGTTCACGTCAACGGCCCCGATGTGAACGTGGGCGTCAGTGAGGCCCGGGATGAGGGCCATCCCCGAACAGTCGATCTCCGTGTCATTCCCGCGTGGGGGAGGAGACCCACCGGTCCTGACCTCCCTGATCCTGCCTCCTTCGACGAGCACGCTGGCCCTCTCTTGCGGGTCGGCCCCCGTGCAATCAATGAGGAACACGTTGGTTAGAAGCGTGGTTCTGGCCACCGTTCCGGATTCCCTCCCCTGATGAGTTTCTCCCCGTCACGTAGGCTACCCTCTCGCGCAGACGCCCGCAAACATCCGGGCTGAGATTCAAGCAAGCCTGGTGTTTTCCTGGCCTTTCGAAGAACTGAAACGTTGGGAGAGGAGAACCGTGAACTTGGGGAGGATACCCGCCGTTCTTAAACCCACTCTACTTTGGGTATCTTCGACGTGTCGAACTCACCGATGCGCCCTCTTCCGAGGGTTTCCAGTTCTTGCAGGCAGCGCTCACTCTCGCGGACGAGCTTCGCCACGTCCACGCCGAGGGTTTCGGGTTCGAATTCTTTGAGGCGTGTGGCGCCGCCCCTGAGGAGGCCGGTTGCGCCGCGCCAGTTGCCGTTCTCGAGGTGATAGAAGCCGACGCCCACCTGAAGAATTCCCTGGTACAGGAAGCGCACCCTCCTTGGCTCCTGCATCCAGGCTTCTTCGAGGTATTCGTGGCATTCGTAGAACTCGCCCCTGTTGAATTCCTCTATGCCCCTGAGGGCGAGTTCAGGGAGACTTTCGGGGCCTTCCACGCCGGGTTCAGCCGCAGCCGCAAGCTCCGCCGCAGCAACCGCCGCCACCACCGCCGCTCGCCATACGGGCGTCCATCATGGGGTTGGTGGAGAGCGCCGATGCGCCTGGGGTTATGGATGTGAAACTGGAGATCAAACGCCGAGATTCCACGGAGCCGCACTCCGGGCACTCCGCTGGCTCGTCGGATGCGCCCATCGAACGCATCAGGTCGAAGCGCTCATCACAGTCGGCGCACTTGTATTCGTAGAGGGCCATATCTTCCTACCTCCCACTCCGGGTTCAGGCCACGGTGCGTATTGTAACCTCCCTGGCTGGATCAGGCGCATCAAACGGAACAGCGGCCCCGGATGAGGATCACTGAAGTTTTTCTCATCAAGAACTGCCGGATTCCGTCTCGGATAGCCGTCGAGATTGTCCATCCACGTAGCGAGAGAACCTTCCTGGGCCGAGCGGCGCGGGCTCTCGGCCCGTTCCAACCAGGGCTCGGGCGAACCTTTGCGAGCCGGAGGCGGCCCGGAAAGCCCTGCCCAGTTCTTCCACGACCTCGGGGGTGTACCGGCGGGCGCGGCGATGCCCCCGAAGACAGGCACTTCCACGTCGTGGCTGAGCTCCTTCGCCGTCGGAACGTCTGGAAGATCCTCCGAGCGTTCGTCGTCAAGCACGGCTATCGCGCGCAGTTCTCCGGCCAGTACGTCGGTCAGGGTTTGATCCACCGGCGCCAGGGCGGCCTCGACGTCCCCATCATAGATGGCATCCACCGGCGATTTGGCAGGCGATTTTGGCGAGAGATCCACCCCGCCTCACGCTCCAGGGCCAGAGTTCCTGCGCGGTAGACGCTTCCAGGCCCAGGGTCCGCCACCTCAACCAGCCCCGGGTCTTGCCTCGCAGCATCCAGGAACTCCCCGAAGTTTGCCATGCTGTATTCCTGAAAACTCTCAGCCTCCAGATCTCCCCTCACCACGAGCACCGCCGACCCGACATCCGTCCGCGCCACCATCTCGAAGTCGTCGGGGCCAACGTCTCGAGCCGAACCATCCGATGCGAGCAACCCTTCCGTGACATAGGCGAGCTGGTGACCATCAGGGTCTTCGCCAGCAACGTCGCGCCACGCAACATCCCCTCCATCTCCCGTGCGATTTTGCACGAAAATATAAGCCCCGAGCCTGTCCTCACCCAACCCCGCAACCACCCTGGACACGCGGTCAAGCGACGTGTTCTCGGGGGCTGGCGCCACGAGACGCGTGGACTTCTGGTAAGCCTGATGTCCCAGCTCGTCCTCCACGGTGAGATCCGCAGTCGAAGTTTCCCTGCCGTCTTTCTGGTTTTCGTCGTGACTATCTGCCACATCCTGTTCCCCGCTGGAGCACCCCGTCAGTGCCAGGCCCAGCGCCATGGCTAGAAGCAGTGCCCGCAATCCTCTTTGCATCCACCACATAATCTGGTCCCACGTTCGCCACAGCCTGGATCCCACGCCAACCATCACTGTACAGAGGCGTCGAGTTTCCAGTCAAACGAATGGAGCGATCCAGGAACATCGAGTTGGACGAATTGCTGTTCGGCAGTGTCCAGGCTCAGCTTCGCTGGAATTGGGGCGGGTACTTCGCCTGCGCTTCGAACAACTCGCCGAACATCTTCGATATCACGCCGAGCGTGCTGAAAAGCTCGTGGCAGAGTCCGACGCACCGGATTGAGGTAGCCTTTGTAATGTCCCTGGTGAGTACTGTCAGCGGGTTGGCTCGCTCGTTATCCGGGAGAGCGCCCCGATGGCGAGTTCGTACGAACACAACGAGGGGGGAGATGAAGTATGACGACGAACGGAAAGATGCGGTTCGGGATACTGGGGTGCGGTGTGATCGGACCCCACCACGCGCGCGCCATCTCCGGCCTCGACGACGCTGAGGTCGTGGCCGTTGCCGATGTCGTCCCCGAGCAGGCGCGAGAACTGGCGGAAGAGTACGAATGCTCGTGGCACACTAGCCTGGAGGACATGCTCGCCAGAACGGACCTTGAAGCCGTATGCGTCTGCACCCCGAGCGGTATGCACGCGGACGATGCTGCGGCGGTTCTGGAAGCTGGCAAACATGTGGTGATCGAGAAGCCCGTGGATGTGACGCTGGAGGCCGTTGACCGGCTGCGCGACGTTCAGCGGGCCACGGGCGGAAAGGTCGCGGTAGTAAGCCAGCACCGCTTCGACCCTGCGACGCTGGCCGTGCACGAGGCAGTGACCAGTGGAGATTTCGGCCGCCTGACGTCCGGGTCGGCCGAGGTGCGGTGGTGGCGGTCTCAGTCCTACTACGACTCGGGCGGATGGCGTGGTACGTGGGCGATGGATGGTGGGGGAGTCCTCATAAACCAGGCCATCCACAGCATAGATCTCCTGCAATGGCTGATGGGACCGGCTGTCGAGGTTACGGCGTACACGGGCCTGCTCGCCCACGAGAGGATCGAGGTCGAGGACACAGCCGTGGCCGTCTTGAAGTTCGAGGGCGGGGCGCTCGGTGCCATCGTCGCCACCACCGCCGCTTTTCCCGGTCTCACCGCCAGGATAGCGGTACATGGGGATCGAGGTTCCGCCATCATCGACGACGACGAGCTCAAATACTTCCACGCCGCCGGGGAGGGGCAGGAAGGCGACGTCTACGGCGCTGGTGGTGGAGATAACCAGGCCGAAGAGGTCATGGAGCGGTACGGTGTGGCAGGTTCCGGGCCGGGCGCGGGCGCAGATCCGGGAAGTCTGTCCATGTCGCATCGGGATCAGATCCAGGACTTCATCGAGGCCGTGAGGGAGGATCGCGAGCCTTCCATAAATATCGAAGAGGGACGGAAGCCGCTGGCGATCATCGCCGGAATCTACGAATCAGCCCGTATAGGGAAGGCGGTTCGTATCGAGAAATGAGGGGGATTGCTGAAGAGGTGGGTTCGTAAAGGGATGGACCCGAAAGAAGGTCGTAGTAAAAAAGGAGGAGTGATACATGTGGACCCTGACGGGTTTCGCTGATGAAATCTCACCGGATCTCACCGAGCAGTTGGACACGCTTTCGGAAGAGTCAATCCGCCATCTCGAACTTCGCAGCGTATGGAACAAAAATGTTCTGGATCTCACCGATGACGAGTTGAAGCAGGTGAAGACGGCGATATCGGAGTGTGGTGTCGGCGTCTCGTCCATAGGCTCCCCGATAGGGAAGGTCCCAATAGTCGAAGACTTCGCCCCACATCTGGAGCGGTTCCGGCGGGCATTGCAAGCAGCGAAGGTAATGGAAACCAGGTATGTCCGCGTTTTCTCTTTCTTCATGCCTGAGGACGATGATCCCGACATTTACAGGGATGAGGTGCTGGAGCGGATGGGCGCCCTCGCGTCAGAAGCCGAGGACGCGGGGATCACGCTCCTGCACGAGAACGAGAAGGAGATCTACGGCGACACCCCGAGCCGCTGCCTGGACATCCTGACCCAGGTAAATTCTCCGGCTCTCCGGGCCGCGTGGGATGCGGCCAACTTCGTTCAATGCGGGGTGGATCGCCCCTTCACGGAAGGGTACGAAGAACTCAGGCCGTTCATCGAATACGTACACGTCAAGGACGCTATGGCGGGCTGTGGACAGGTAGTCCCTGCTGGCGAAGGGGACGGCGAACTGAGTGAGACCATCTCGGCGTTGCGCGACTCTGGTTTCGACGGTTTCTTCTCGCTGGAGCCGCACCTCGCCGAAGCCGGAACATACTCGGGTTTCAGTGGTCCGGATCTCTTCAAGAAAGCCTCAAGGGCGTTCAAGGAACTGCTACGCAAGCAGGAGGTCGAATGGCGCTGAGGAGTACGCCAGGGAGATTGTGTACGAACTGGCCTACGGGCTTGCAAAGAAAGCGTACCTGCCGGACGAGAAAAGCGTGGGGGTCGCCCGATGATGAGCGTTGACGGTCTGTTCGACCTCTCGGGCCGGGTCGCTGTGGTAACCGGGGCGACGGGCGTGCTCGGTGGGGCGATGGCCCGCGGTCTGGCCGGGGCGGGCGTGAAGGTCGGCATTCTTGGGCGCAAGGAGGAGCGCGCCAGGGAGGTCGTGCGAGAGATAGAGGACGCCGATGGCGAGGCCATGGCCCTGATAGCCGACGTGCTCGACCGCGAACAGCTCGAAGCAGCAAGGGACGCCGTACTGGAACGCTGGGGCAGGGTGGACATCCTGGTCAACGCCGCCGGGGGCAACGTGCCAGCGGCCACGGTCGCCGACGATGCAGAGGTATTCGACGTTCCTTCGGGGGCGATGCGGGAGGTCGTTGATCTGAACCTGATAGGAACCGTGCTTCCCTGCCAGGTTTTTGGCCAGGCGATGGCGCGGGCCGGGGAGGGTTCCATAGTCAACATCTCCTCGATGGCGGCCCAGAAGCCGCTAACGAGGGTCGCCGGGTACTCCGCAGCCAAAGCGGCTGTCGAAAACCTCACCCGCTGGCTGGCGGTCGAGCTTTCAGGCAAATATGGCGCGGGGCTGCGGGTCAACGCCGTCTCGCCCGGCTTCTTTCTCGGTGAGCAGAACCGGGCGATGCTCGTTACCGAGGCCGGTGGGTACACAGAGCGGGGGCAGAAGGTCATAGATCACACGCCCGCGAGGCGTTTCGGCGAGCCGGATGAGTTGGTCGGGACCGTGATCTGGCTGTGCTCTCCCGCAGCGAAGTTCGTGAATGGCATCATAGTCCCCGTGGATGGCGGCTTCAGCGCCTTCGGCGGGGTATAGAAAGGAACCTGGATGAGCATAGTGGAACCTGTGGGGTTACGTGGACGCCCGAGACGGGGCGCAGGCGTGCCGCCTCGCGCTGGAGGCAGACATCAAAGGGGCCGAAGCCTTCATAGTCGCTGCAGCGGACACGGTCATGGAGAGGGAGAGCCGGGATCTCATTTCCGAGGTCTACCCCAATGTATCCTTGCGAGAGGTCGAGGGACGCGAAACCCTGCTCTCGATAGAGAAGGCGCGCAGGATGCTCGGATATTCCCCAAAACACTCGTGGCGCGACAACGTCTGAGGCCGTCGCGATTTCGACGTTGCCGGGTTCTTTTTACATCGAGGAGTCAGCATGAAGGTTGGTCTGTTCACGGTTGGGATTCCGGATCTCACACCCGAAGAGGGTGTGGAGGCGCTGGCGGCAGCCGGTTACGAAGGGATCGAGTGGCGCGTCACACACGTCCCGGAAGACGTGCGTGACGAAGAGCCGTCATTCTGGGGCAACAACCTTTGTACCCTCGAACCAAAACTCGAAGAAGCCGGGCGGGCGCGCCGGATCTCGGCTGAGGCGGGCCTCGAAATAGTCGGCCTTGGAACCTATCTGTCGGTCGGGGATCTCGATGCCACCGAGGATGCCATGAGGTTCGCCTGGAAAGCTGGATCGCCCCGGATCAGGGTTGGCGTGGGGAGGCCGGACGGCGAGACTTCCTATGCCGATCTGTTCGGGGCAACGCAGAAGTACCTCGCCGGGGTCGAAGAGCTATCCCGGGAGTACGGTGTGAAAGCCCTGGTCGAGATTCATCACGGAACCATCTGTCCGAGCGCGTCCCTTACCCACCGGCTCGTCTCCGATTTCGACCCAGAGTGCATAGGCGTGATCTTCGATCCAGGCAACATGGTTCACGAGGGATTCGAGAACTACAGGATCGGCCTTGAGTTGCTGGGACCACATCTCGCGCACGTTCATCTCAAGAATGCGGCGTACGAGAGACCTGAAGGCGGCGGGGTGTGGAAAGCGCGCTGGTCTCCGTTCGAGGATGGGATCGTGGATTTCGCCGGGTTCATAGAGGATCTAGAGAACGTTGGCTACGATGGCTGGCTCGTCGTGGAAGATTTCAGCGCCACGCGCCCGAGCCGCGAGATGATGGCACACGACCTGGGTTTCATTCGTAGACTCCTCGCAGGGTAACTACCGTAATCTGGCTGGCGCGTCGGATATCACGGGACGCGTTAGAATACACTGTGGCTGAACGGGGCCGTAGCTCAGTTGGGAGAGCGCCGCCTTTGCACGGCGGAGGTCAGGGGTTCGAATCCCCTCGGCTCCACT
>JACDAR010000065.1 GCA_013695335.1 Rubrobacter sp. | reverse complement strand
GTGGGGTTCGAGGGTCCATGATCCCCCACCTGGACAGCACGGAACGTTTCCATCCAGGATAATAGGCAGCGTCCGCGGTGCTTCCTGGCGCGGGCATGGGTTGCGCAATGGACTGGAAGGCGGTGTTGTATGGCGGAGGAGTTCAGGCTTCCGGGTTCCTCCTACGAGGAACTGGCTAACATTATCGTGGCGTATGGGACGCGTGACGAGGCGTCCAATCCAGGGGACGTGGGCAAGCTGGCGTCGGTGCATCAGTCGAGCGTCAGCCGCAGCAACGCCTTCCTCACTGCTCTCGGGGTGCTACAGGGTGAGACCACGAAGCTCGTCACGCGCAGGGGAAGGGCATTGGCTCGGGCGCTCGCGCGCAGGGATCAGGCGGAAATCCAGAGCCGGTGGCGTGAGATCGTCTCGACCAGCGAGTTCCTCCAGAACGTGGTCTCTGCCGTGAAGCTGCGGGAGGGAATGCTCTACGGAACCCTTCAGGCATACGTAGCCCATTCCGCGGGGCAACCCCGCAACAAGCCGGTCATGGCCGGCGCTGGCGCGATCATCGAGATCCTCAAGGCCGCCGGGCTGCTCGAAGAAGACGCCGGAGAGCTCACAGCCACGTTCGACGACGAGCCCGAGGACATGCCGATAGACGAAATCCGCGAACACGGCGAGCCCTCGTCCGCCGATGGGCTCTCGGTCTCGCTCCAGGGATCTCCGAACACGGAGCCGGGGACAGCTATAAACATCCACCTCCACGTCCGCTGCTCGGCAGACGAATTAGAAGACCTCGCGCCCAGGCTGAAAGCCCTGATCAGGGACCTCTCCGAACCTGGTACGTAGCGTCGAAGACGCGGAACGTGCTTCGTGTGCGGTTCGGTATTACAGGGAGGTTGCTGGCTCCGAGCAGTCCACGAGGGAGATGAGGTCCGAGAGTTCGACACCATCCAGCGTCGAGCGCGCGCCCCGGAGGCTCACGACTGACCGAAACCCGTATTCCGGGTAGAGTTCGACCCAGTTCGGGACCAGCCCTTCGACCAGGTTCGTGACCTTGCTGCACATCACGAGGTCGGGCCTGAGGCGTGTGGTTTCCTCGTCCAGATTCGCAGGTTCCGCCTGGAAGAAGCTAACGTCCGGGCAGAGGATCTGAAGCACGGACGCTATCGCCTGGCGGTAAGATCTCAGCTCCATGGCGATCAGCACCCGTTTGCCATGGCTTCCAGTTGTTTCCAGCTTGTTCACAAGACGTATCATAGATGTCGCCGAACCGGCGCGCATCGTCAAAATGGGTGATCTTTTTCTAGCTCAATTGAGCTAGACGCCCACGGTCCTGTCGACTATGGAGAGGATGTCAGGCAGTTGTATTTCGTCCAGCTTCGAGCGTACGCCCTGGATGCTGACCACGGAAAACGGGGCGTAGTCGGGATAAAGTTCGACCCAGACCGGGATGCTCTCCCGCACCGCGCTGGTGGCCCGGTTGCATACCACGATGTCCGGTGACAGGCGCGTTATGGAGTCTTCGAGGCTCTCCGGCTCCACGGTTTCCACTTCGACGCCGGGGCGAAGTTCCCGGATGACTTCGGCTATGCTCTCGCGGTAAGCTCGCGGCTCGTTGGCCATGAGGACGCGAAGCGCCTCTCCGCCTTCCGAACCAGCCGCACCGCCCAAGCGGTCCCCTGAGCCATAGTGAAGATCCCGGCCACCGGACATCACTGGATCTCGACTAAGTTGTGGCGGGCTGCGAATACCAGGGCCTGCAATCGGGATCGGAGGCCGAGCTTGCCGAGGATGTTCACCATGTGTGTGCGTTCGGTCTCGATGGTGATGCCGAGGCGACTGGAGATCTCCTGGCTATCCAGCCCCTCAGCCAGCGCCTGGAGCACCTCCTTTTCGCGGCGGGTGAGCCTCCCTATGGATTTCTGGACCTCGATCTCCTCCTGCCGCTCCCTGCCCACCACGCGGATCATCTCCACTATCTCGTTGGGGGAAAGCAGGGCCTCGCCGGCTTTGAGCCGTTTCACCGCGTCCACGATCTCATCTATGGTGACCGCCTTGTGCAGCATGCCCGCCGCACCCGCCTCGACCGCGCGGGCTAAACGTACAGGGTCCAGGCTCGCGCTCAATACCAGCGTCATCACCCTCGGCCTGGACTGCGAGAGCTCTTCGATAAGATCAGTCCCGTCGCCGTCAGGCAGCCCGAGGTCAATGACCGCAACGTCCACCCCTTCCAGCGAACCCCTTGCCTCCTTCACGGAGCCTGCCTGCCTGACCTCGGCGAACTCGGGCTCCCGCTCGAACATAAAAGCGAGCGCCTGCCGGAAGGAGGCATGATCCTCGACGAGCAGGATATGAGCCTGTCCTTTCGCGCTTGCCTCTACTGTCTTCGCCTCCCCCCGATTCCAGTTTTCTCCATCCACATAATGACGATGGTGCCCCCACACGCGGCGTCACGCAAACGTACTGGCTGTCCCACCCGTATTCACCTTAGTATAAATCCACCAACTCGTCCGGGAAGTTTTGCGCCTGTCCCGCGCGGAATCTCGCCTCATTGGTCAATCAGCGCATCGAGGGGGACCTCGAACCGCACCCGCGTCCCGGAGCCGGGTTTGCTCTCTATCGTCAGCCCGCCGCCAAGGGAGGAGGCCCGCTGGCGCATCGCGGAGAGGCCCACGCCACCATCGGGAGAGCCTGCGTCGAAGCCCCTGCCGTCGTCGGCCACCTCCGCGAGCATCACATCCCCCTCGCGCCACAGCCTCACCAAGATGTGGTCCGGTGAAGAGTGTCGTCTGGCGTTGTTCATGGCCTCCTGGAGAATACGGATCAAACCCCCGCCAGCCCGCCGGGAGAGTTCCCTGGGAAACCCTTCTTCTACCTCAAGGTTCACGGCGAACCGCTTGCGCGACATCCGCCGGGTCAA
>JACDAR010000345.1 GCA_013695335.1 Rubrobacter sp. | reverse complement strand
GGGATGGTCTTCTCTTTCAGGGCCATCGCGCAGATCGCGGTTTCTATGGCGCCGCTCGCGCCAAGGGAGTGGCCGAGCGTGGATTTGGTGGCTGACACCTTGACGTGAGGGTTGATCTTGGCCATGGACTGCGACTCCGGGCCGTCTCCCGCGACGGTGCCCGTGCCGTGGGGGTTGATGTAGCCGATCTGACCCCCGTCGAGCCCCGCGTTCTCTGTGGCGAGCCTCATGGCCCGGTGGATGCCGCGCCCTTCGGGGTCAGGGTCGGTGATGTTGTATGCGTCGGTCGCGCGGCCGATGCCTGTTATCTTCGCGTATGGTTCAGCGCCGCGTTTCTCGGCGGACTCGGCGCTCTCCAGGATCATCACGGCTGAACCCTCCCCGATCAGGAACCCGGCGTGGTTGGCGTCGTAGGGACGGCAGGCTCCTTCGGGGTCGTCGTTGCGGCGGCTCATGGCGCGCATGGCTATGAACCCCGCGACTATGACAGGGGTGATGGTCGCCTCGGTGGCGCCACAGATGACAACGTCGGCGTCGCCGCGCCGGATGAGGTCGAAGCCGAGGGCCATGGTGTCCGTGCCGCAGGTGCAGGCGAGGGCGGGGGCCGCCGACGGTCCCTGCACACCGAGCTGGATGCCAACGTGGGCCGCGGCCGAGTTCGGCATGATCCTGGTGACGGCGAACGGGTTGACCCGCATCGGGCCCTTGGTATCTATGGTCGCCTGGGTCTGCTCCATGGTCGCCACGCCGCCGAGGCCGCTGCCAAGCATCAGGCCGACACGTTCGGGGTGCTGGTTCAGCGTATCCCAGGCTCCGGCGTCCTCCAGTGCCAGCTTGGCCGAGGCAAGGCCCATCTGGGCGAATCGGTCGGTGCGGGACGCAGACTTGCGATCCATGAAGACTTTCGGGTCGAAGTCCGTGCATTCGGCGGCGATCCGCACCTCGTATCCGTCGGGATCGAAGAGTGTGATCGGACCCGCCCCGCTCTCGTTCGCGAGCAGCGCCTTCCAGAACTTCTTCCGTCCGACCCCAATGGGGCTGACCACCCCAATACCCGTTATATAAGCCTCCGGGCGTCCGTTTTCCATCTAGCCCCCTGCCGGATACGCAGCATTACCACCAACAGACCACCGAATCTTAGCATCACCTTCCCACGCTGACTCTTCACCCCCGGAACCTTTCCGGCCCGCGTGGCGTACTACTGTGTGAGAGGCCGGTCCAAATTCTCCCCCTCCTTTTGGCCCGGCCTCTTCTGGCTGAGGGTAGAGTGGAACACGGACGCAACGACGGCTGTGCTATAACCTTCTGGCATGATCCGGAGGAGCGAACCTTGATCTTCTACGCCGCAACGCTGCTTTTTCTGGCGAACTTTGCGCTGGGCGTCCTGGTCCAGTTCGGTATCGTTGACACTAAACCTTTCCGCTGGCTGCATCACGCCCTCTTCTTCGCCGTGTTTGCTTCTGCCGGGCTGGCCGTCCTTATTGGTTTCGCGCAGGGAGCGCCGTACCGGTGGGTTCTGGTTCCGGTTTTGGGTCTCTACCTGATACTGCCCCGGGTGCGGGCCGGAACGCCGGGACATGCGGCGTTGGCGCTGGCGGCAATGGTCCTGTACGCCGCCGGGTTTGCCCGGACGATCCAGGGGGTTTAGCAGGTGGAGTTTCTCGAAGTCCTCAAACGACGCCGCACCACCAACGGGCCTTTCCTCCCAGATCCGGTGAGCGCGGAGCATCAGCGCGTTCTGGTGGAGGCCGCCGCGATGGCCCCATCGCATTTCAACAGCCAACCCTGGCGTTTCGTGCTCGTGGACGACCGCGAGAAGATAGAAGAGGTAGCCAGCATCAGCGGCGAGAGCATGACCCGCCTGATGGAAGAAGGCACGTTCTGGAAACGGTACAGGCCGTACTTCCGGTTCTCCGAGAAGGAGATGGAGGAGCGCCGCGACGGCATCTTCATAGACCAGATGCCTTCCGTTCTGAAGCCTTTTAGAAAGCAGATCTTCTCTAACACGGGCCAGGCGGTGATGAACCGCTTCGGCGTCCCGAAAACATTGGGTGAAGATAACCGCAAACTCGTCGCAGGCTCGCCGCTTCTCCTCGCCGTGCTCCTGGATAAAGCAGAGTATCGTCCCGGCGAGCTATCCGGGTTCTATTCTGTGTTTGGGATGGGTGCGGCTGTGGAGAACATCTGGCTGACGACGACTGAGCTTGGTATGGGAATACAGTTCGTCTCGACGCCGATGGAGATACTGGAGAACTGGGACAGGATCCACCGCCTCCTCGAAGTCCCCGACGACCTGGAACTCATGGCCGTCTACCGGCTCGGTTACGTCCCCGAAGATCAGCGCCGCCCGACGATAGACTGGTCCAGTCGGCAGCGGAAGCGCCTCTCCCAGTACGTGTTCCGCAATAGCTGCGCCACCCCGGAGCAAGACCCGGAGGGCCGTTGACGAACCCGAGGGTGCTATCCGTGGCGACAGCCCTTCCGCCACACCGCATCGGGCAGAGTGATGTCAAGGAGTTCGCGCGGAGCATGTTCTCGGAGGCTTACCCCGACCTTGACAGGCTCACGCCCATCTTCGACAACGTACACGTGGAGAACCGCCACTTCTGCGTCCCGCTGGATTGGTTCAAGCGGGATCATACCTTCCCAGAAAAGAACGACCTCTACGTCGAACACGCCCTGAACCTCTCCGAGAAAGCCGCAAGGCGGGCAATGGACCGCGCCGACGCGCAGCCGGAGGACATAGGCGCCATCTACTTCGTCTCCACCACCGGCCTCGCCACCCCGTCGCTGGATTCCAAACTCATCTTCCGGCTCGGGCTCTCGGAACACACGCGCCGGGTTCCCATCTGGGGACTCGGTTGCGCAGCGGGGGCTGCGGGCCTGGCACGGGCCGCCGAACACGCCCGTCTATATCCGGATCAAAAAGTGCTGCTCATTGGGGTGGAGCTCTCGGGGCTCACCTTCCAGCGGGGTGATCGTTCAAAGAGCAACCTCGTCTCCACCAGCCTCTTCGCCGACGGCGCGGCGGCCGTCCTGATCGGGCACGGTTCCGGGCCTGAGATTCTGGGCAGCCACAGCACTACCTGGCCTGATACGGAGAACGTCATGGGGTGGGAGATCGTGGAGACCGGCCTGAAAGTCCAGCTCTCCAAATCCGTGCCAACCATCGTGCGTGAGCGGCTGCACGAAGATCTCACCCTCGCCTGTGATTCGCTGGAACTGGACTTCGCGGACGTGCGCCATTTCGTATTGCATCCGGGCGGCGCGAAGGTACTCGACGCCTTCGAGGAGGTGCTTGGGCTGGAGCGTGGCGGCCTCGCGTTCTCGCGCGGCGTGCTGCGGGACTACGGAAACATGTCCAGCGTGACCGTGCTCTTTATCCTCGAGCGGTTTCTGGAGAGCGGGGAGTTCGAGGCCGGGGATCTCGGGGTTCTATCCGCGATGGGACCGGGTTTCTCCGCCGAGCACGTATTCTTCGCGTGCCAGGATTCGTGATCCACTTTCAGGAAGCGGGAGGTTCTCGCTGAACATCGCGCTTCTCTTCGGCGGCGTCATCCTCGTCGGGTTTCAGAGGCTCCTGGAGCTACGTCATTCCCGCAGAAACGAGCGCAGGCTGCGGGTGAGGGGCGCCGTGGAGCGTGGTACGGGACACTATCCGCTCATGTTCGCCATCCACGCCCTGTGGTTGCCATCCACGCTGATCGAAGGGTTGCTGCGCGGACCGGAATTTCCGGCGTGGTGGCCGGTTCCTTTCGTCTTGTTTCTTCTGGCGCAGGCGACCAGGTACTGGGCGATCCTATCTTTGCGTGATAACTGGAACGTGAGAATACTCGTCGTTCCAGGAATGAAGCTCGTGCGGCGTGGTCCATATAAATACTTCCCGCACCCGAACTACGTTGCGGTGGCGGCGGAGGTGCTCACGTTTCCCCTGATCTTTGGCGCCTGGATCACGGCGCTCGTCTTCACGGTATTGAACGCTGGGTTCCTGATCTTGCGGATTCGGAAAGAGGAACAGGCTTTAAGAGAACTGGCAGGCTAGTATAAGCTGCGCATCCAAAACCTGATGCCTGAAGCCGGTGACCGAAGGGAGTCCCTGCGATGCTTGATCTCAAATACATACGCGAGAACGCCGAAGCCGTTCAGGAGAACTGCAAGAACCGGGGCGTCGAAGCAGACGTAGGCCTCGTTGTCGAGCTGGCGGATCGGCGTTCGGCCCTGATCCAGGAGCTGAACGATCTGCGTCAGGAGCAGAACCGGAAGGCGAAGAGCATCGGCCAGGAACGCGACGATGAAGCGCGGCAGAATCTCATCGCGGAGTCTCGGGCGATGAAGGATCAGATCCCCGAAAAGGAACGGGAGCTGCACGAGGTCGAGGAGCGTCTGCGCGACGAGCAACTGAAGATACCCAACATCACCCACCCAGACGCGCCAATCGGACGCGACGATACGGAGAACGTGGAGATACGGCGCTGGGGCGACATCCCGGATTTCGGTTTCGAGACGAAGGATCATGTGGAGATCGGGGAGCGGCTCGGGATCATAGACTTCGATGCTGGCGCGAAGACTACAGGCAGCAAGTTCTATTTCCTGCGCGGCGACGCGGTGTTGCTGGAGCTGGCGCTGACGCGCTACGTGCTCGACATCATCATGGAGCATGGATACCAGCCGACGATCACTCCGGATCTGGCGCGGGACGAGGCGCTGGTTGGAACCGGCTTCATACCGCGCGGGCCTGAGACCCAGATCTACTCCGTCCAGGACACCGACCTCTCCATGATCGCGACAGCCGAGATCACGCTCGCGGGCCAGCTCGCGGATGAGATTCTCGACTCCGACGACCTTCCTCTACGATACGCCGGACTCTCGCACTGCTTCCGCACGGAGGCTGGCTCCCACGGACGCGCCAGCCGCGGCCTGTACAGGGTCCACCAGTTCACCAAGGTCGAGATGTTCGCCTTCACCACGCCCGAGCAGTCATACGAAATCCACGAAGAGATGGTCGGGATCGAAGAGCAAATCTTCCAGGGACTCGGCCTGCCTTACCGCGTGGTAGACATCTGCACCGGCGACCTCGGCGGCGCCGCATACCGCAAGTACGACCTGGAAGCCTGGATGCCGGGCCGGGAAGAGTTCGGTGAGGTCACGAGCACCTCGAACACCACCGACTACCAGGCCCGCCGCCTCCGCATACGGCACCGAAAAGAGGGTGGCCGCCCGCAACTTCTTCACACATTAAATGGTACAGCCATCGCCATGAGCCGAGCCCTGATAGCTTTGCTGGAGATCTACCAGCGCGAGGATGGCTCCGTGGACGTGCC
>JACDAR010000337.1 GCA_013695335.1 Rubrobacter sp. | reverse complement strand
GGCGCGCTCCTCGCTGCCCGCAGGGAGGGTGAGGCTGGGGCCATCAACCCCCTCTACGCCCTCGACGCCGCCCCGTTCTCGGACGCCTTTCTGGCCCTGACGTTCGCCATCGTGCTCGCCCTGGTGGCGGCGTCGTGGCTGCGAAGCGGCCCGGAAGGGAAGGGTGGGAAAGCTGCTTAGAGGGAGGCTGCGTCCTTCAGGATCTCATCCGCGTGCGTGTCTGGGGTGACTTCGGGATAGGTCCTGGAGATGGCGCCGTCGGGGGTAAGCAGGAAGGTGACGCGGTTCGCCACACCCCGGTCGCCGAGTATACCGAGGGCTTCAGCCGCCCTGCCGCCCTCGTCCGTGAGGAGCGGGAAATTGAGATCGTACTTCTCCCTGAAGCTGCGGTGCGACTCGGGGGAGTCGAGAGAGACGCCGTAGACTTGAATGCCAGCGTCGCCGTAGTCTTGCATCCTGTCCCTGAAGGCGCAGGCTTCCTTGGTGCATCCGGGTGTGTCGTCCTTGGGGTAGAAGTAGAGTACCGTCTTCTCACCGGTGAGATCCCCGGCTGATACTCTTTCTCCGTCCTCCGTCGTGAACTCCACGTTGGGGAGATACTGTCCGCTCTCTGGGATGGTCATGGTCTGGCTCCTTGGGTAGCTGAACTTCCAGGCCAAGTCTAACGCCGGAGCCGGATTGCGTAGCAGCGCCGAGGGTATGAGATAGTTTGTATGGAAATCCAACCCCGGAGGAGGAATCGTGGGCAAGAAGATGCGGAAGGCCATAAAGAGGCTGGCGAAGGATCTCGAAGAGGCCAGGGAAGAGAACAGGGAACTCATCGAAGGGCTGGCCGAGCGCGTGACGGAAGCTCTGGAGCAACAGGCGGAGTCGAACCGCGCCCTCATCGAGGCTCTGGAGGACCGCCTGAGCACTTCGGAAGGAAGCAAGTCGTCACTGGAGCCGGATGGGGAAGACCTTTCACTCCAGAAGGAAGAGGAGCCGGACTCTCCGGAGGAAGGTCTTGGAGAGTCCGATGCTCAGGAAGAGGAGCCAGAGGTGACGGAGACAGCGGAGCGCAAGGCCGGAGAGCTTGGTGTGGACCTCGCCGACGTCAAGGGCACGGGCTCTGGCGGGCGCATATTGGTCACAGACGTGGAAGAGGCCGCTGGCTAGAGTCGGGATAGAGAGTCGTACAGCAGCTCGAAGAAGCCGTCGTGGTCGAGTCCGACGCCGACCTCGGCGTTGGGCGGAAGTCCCGTTACGCCGTAGAAATCGCAGACCGTCTCGCCGCGTGTGAGGTCGCTGTCGCACTCAACGTCAACGCGCATGGGGCGGGTAGTCAGGAGGTCGGGACGCATCACGGCGGCGACAGCGACGGGGTCGTGCAGCGGCGGCGCGTCGAAGCCGAAGACTCCCTTGTACGTCGAGGCAAAAAACTCAAGCAACTCGGCGACCACACCGCCGAACCGTCCCGAAGAACGTAGCCTCTCCCGCTCCGCCGCCCCCGCCCCCGCCTGGTGGGTGACGTTCAGGCCGCACATGGTTATGGGCAGGCCAGACTCGAATACCTCCCGCGCCGCCTCGGGGTCGACGTAGACGTTGAACTCGGCTGCCGGCGTGGTGTTGCCGAGGTTGGTGCTGCCGCCCATGAGCGAGATGCGTGAGATGCGGGGGGTGATATCCGGATGCTCCCTGAGCAGCATCGCGATGTTCGTGAGCGGCCCCACGGGAATCAGGGTCACGGGCTCGGGAGCTTCGCGCAGGATGTCCGAGATGAGTTCGACTGCGCCGCGTTCGTCAGGCTCGAAGGTTGGCTCCGGGATGTCGGGGCCGCCGAGCCCGCTCTCGCCGTGGATGTTCTCGGCTGTGTACAGGGGCCGTCTGAGGGGGGCGGCTGCGCCGGCGG
The DNA here is from genome assembly GCA_013695335.1 of Rubrobacter sp. GTDB lineage: Bacteria > Actinomycetota > Rubrobacteria > Rubrobacterales > Rubrobacteraceae > JACDGB01. The sequence goes on along the minus strand of JACDAR010000337.1, from coordinate 3,098 downwards.
CAACTGGAACGTCTGGGCGTTCGATCAGGGAAAGCACCCGCAGGGCGTTGCGGGTGGTCTTCTCCAGCCGCACGTTCCCCGCGACCGTGGTGACCGCCAGGAGATCCAGGTCCGGGGCGCCGCAGGCCATCATCATGGCCACCGCGTCGTCGTGGCCCGGGTCCACATCCAGTATTACCGGTTCCATCTTCCTCCTTCGTTGCAAAGATGGTTAGTCTGCCACAGCCTTTGCCCGTGTGGTACGCTTCGTATGCACCGGAGGGGAGTATCCTTCAGGTTCCGTCGCCAGTACGGTTCATAACCCGGCGGAATCGGCCCACCAGGGTTGGAGAGACTTCCGGCTTGTAGCCATACGAGCCGAAGGAGTTGTACCCTGAAGATGCGTCAGGCCAGAATGCCAGCCATCGCGCTGCACCTCCCCCCGCACGCCGACCATGAACTCTTCGGCGTCGCATCCTTCCTTGAAGATTCCGTTTCTTCGGCGTCAGCCGAGTTCTGCCCCATCCGCGCCCCGTAGGGCCAGGAGGAATGATCGGGGCGTTCAGGCAAAGTGGTTGAAAAAGGAGAGGAATTGGGAACAGCGACAGAGTTTATTGGGGCGCTGGTGGCAATAGTCGTCAGCGCGGCGTTTTTCACGAACGCCGTGGAGATATTGGGCAGCCGGTTGAACCTGGGGCAGGGGGCCGTGGGAAGCGTGCTCGCCGCCGTTGGGACTGCATTGCCTGAAAGCATGATCGCCGTGGTCGCGATCATGGAGCCGATCATCAGCGGAGGGCCGTCCGGAGATGGGGCGGAGATCGGGATCGGGGCGATCCTTGGCGCACCATTCATGCTCTCGACGCTTGCCCTTTTCGTGGTCGGCGCCGCCGTCCTCGTCTTCCGGGGTCGCAGGGGACAGGGAACCAGGCTGAACATAGACAGCGGGACGATCCAGCGTGACCTCGGTTCTTTCCTCGTGGTCTTCGCCGTGGCCGCCGGGGTCGGGCTGCTCGAGCTGCCGACCTTCCTCAAGATAATTGTGGCCCTTGCGCTGGTTCTCGGATACGCCTTCTACGTCAGGCGCACCTTCCAGTCAGGCGGGGAACTCGAAGGCACGCCTGAGAAGCTGCTCATCATGCCCCGCAGGCAGGCCCCGCCGCTCGCGGCAGTGATCTTCCAGACGCTCGCCAGCCTCGGGATCATCGTTGCGGGCGCCCATTTCTTCGTCGACGCCGTGGAGCACACAGCCGGAGGGCTGGGATTGCCCGCCGGGCTCATAGCCCTGATCCTGGCCCCACTCGCCACCGAACTCCCCGAGAAGTTCAACTCCGTCTTCTGGGTCAGGGACGGCAAGGACACCTTGGCTATGGGCAACATGACCGGCGCCATGATGTTCCAGAGCACCATCCCCGTGTCCTTCGGCATCCTGTTCACGCCGTGGAACCTCACCGGCCTTAACGTTTTCGCGGCGGCGCTGGCCCTGATCTCCGCTGGCCTCGTCTACCTCATGCTCCGGCGCTTCGGGAAGTTGAAGGCGACCCACCTTATGATCGGCGGGCTGTTCTACCTTGCCTTCGTGATAGGCGCCATTGTGGCCATCGTCTGATAAGGGAGCCCTAAAGTGCGCCTCTCGGGACGGTAGAGACTTCGGGGCTGACGGGAAGGGGCTTGCCTCGTAGAATAGCCTCATGCTGGGACGATACGCGGAGCTCAAGGCGCAACTGCCACCCGGGACCATACTCTTCTACCAGGTGGGCACTTTCTTCGAGACTTTCGAGGAGGATGCGGAGAGGATCTCACAGGCCCTCTCCATCCGCCTGACGAGCCGCGAGGCCGCCGGATACGACGGGGGCCGCGTCCCGCTCGCCGGTGTGCCGAACCATGCGCTGCAGGAACACCTGGCGACGCTGCTCCGTAAGGGATACTCGGTGGCGGTGGCGGAGCAACGCCAGCATCCGACCAAGCCCAAGCAGTTCACGCGGGAGGTCACCCAGATACTCACGCCTGGGACCGTGATCGAGGACAACGTCCTCTCCGCCGGACACGCGAACTACCTTGCTTCCTTCGTCCTGCGGGACGGCATGGCTGGCGTCGCAGTGGTCGAGGCTTCCACGGGAGAGTTCACTGGCACGGAAGTCCCAGAGGACCAGCTCTCCGCCGAGCTCGAACGCTGGCAGCCGCGCGAGCTGGTGGTCCCCGAACGCACCGCAGCCGAAAACCTCCCGAAAGTGCGCGCAACGGTGAGCCCGGCCCCACGCTGGACCTTCGAGCCCTCGGCGGGAGAACACGCCCTCAAGCGACATTTCGGAACTTCCAACCTCAAGGGCTTCGGGCTGGATGGAAAGCCCGCGCTCATCGGGGCTTCTGGCGCATTGTTACAATATCTTGCTTCATTGCGTGGTGGGACGCCTCCGGAGCAGGTAGTTGCTTTCAGGCCATACGATCCCGGAGCCGGGATGTTGCTGGATGCTGCGACACGGCGCAACCTGGGGTTGGACGAGGTTATCTCGACCATGGACCGGACAAAGACCCCGATGGGGCAGCGGGCTCTGCGGCGGTGGCTGGAGCGGCCTTTGCTCGAGGTGGAGCGCATAGAGCAGCGGCTAGAAGCCGTGGATTCGCTGGCCGGAGACTACATGTTGCGGGAGGAGGTGAGGGAGAACCTGGGCCGCATCCCCGACGTGGAGCGCATCGCCACCCGCATCGTGCGGCTGTCCGCTTCGCCCAACGACCTCCTCTCGCTCAAGGGCGCGCTCGAGGCGCTGGGGCCGCTCGGTGAGGCGTTGCATCCGGCTTCTGAGAAGTCCTCGCTGCTCGAACGGGTGCTCGCGGCGATGGAGGAGCCGCCCGGGGTGAGGGAGCTCGTAACGGCAGCCATCTCGGAGGAGAGCGGTGAGATCATCCGCCAGGGATACTCCTCTGAGCTGGACGAGGCCCGCGAGTTCCGCGACGGCGCCCACGACTGGCTGACCCGCTTCGAGTCCGAGGAGCGCCTGAAAACTGGCCTGAAGACCCTGAAAGTGGGATACCGCGACGGCGAAGGCTACTTCATCGAGGTGGCGGGCAAGGAGACGAGCAACGTCCCGCCGCGCTTCGAGCATCGGAAAGCGCTCAAGCAC
>JACDAR010000309.1 GCA_013695335.1 Rubrobacter sp. | reverse complement strand
CCGTGATCGTGGGTGGAGGTCTTGGCGGCATCCTGGGGGTACTTATCGCCGTTCCGACCCTCGCGGTTTTGAAGGTGCTGTTCGACTTTCTCCGCTTCAGGCTACGTACCGGCTCACCGGATGAGAGGTCTCCCCTCGGGCAAGCTCCCGTGGTTGCCAGGGCGGGCCGGTTACCAGCCAGGGAGAAGGCGTCACCGGCTGATCCCGACTGACGCGATTCATTCTCGTCTGGGTCGCCAGGCTTCAGGAATGGTTGTGGGCCGCGTCCAGGTCCATCATCTCGGGGAGCGTCAGGAAGCAGTAGCCATCCTCCTTGAGCTGCCTGATTATGTGGGGGACGGCGGCGATGGTGTGGGAGCGGTCGGCTTTGGGATATGCGTCGGTATCCTGTCCGTCGTGGAGGAGGGTGACGCCTCCGGGGTGGATGCCGCGCGTGATGCGGTGTTGGATTTTTTCCTGGGGCGGCCTGTTCCAGTCCCAGGCCATGACGGACCATCCCATGCACCGGAGACCCACTTCTTCTGCTACCGAGATGGTCTGTGGCCCGTACCAACCGTGGGGAACGCGGAAGATGGTCGGGAGTTTGCCCGTGGCGTCGTGGATCGCATCCTGCCCCCGCTCCAGTTCATCGCGTATCGTGCTCGGGCGGCTCCACGTCAGGTGCGGGTGGGTGAATGTATGATTTCCGACAGCGTGTTGCGATGCGACTTCTGCTGCCAGACGCGGTTCGCGCACCACGTTGTTTCCCACCTGGAAAAAGGTCGCCCTGACGTCTTCGCGATCCAGAATTTCGAGGAGTTGCCCGGTGTACGGATGGCATGGACCATCGTCGAAGGTCAGGGAGATCACCCGCTCCTCGGTGTGCGCCTGCCAGAACACGGGACCGTAGATCCAGGATCGGGGAGAGAGCCACTCGTAGACCATGAGACCTCCCGCAGCCAATCCCAACCCGCCCGCCGCAAGTGTTGGGGCGGAACGCACGGGGCGCCCGGCGAAGGTGCGTACTCCGGCAAGGGCTGCGCCACCGACCGCTATCCCGGCAACGGCTGGCCAGGGGCGTACACGCGAGTTTCTCATGCCAGATGCTCCAGAACGAGCCGGGCAGCCGCCTCGGCAGAGTGCGGGCGATGGGCGGCGCGCGCCGATTCGACCATGTTGCGCTGGTGGTTGGCGCTCGACAGGATCTTCAGGGTTTCTCCGAGCACGTTGTCTGCCCTTTCCGTCATGACTGCGGCCCCGTACCGGATCATCGCGGCGGCGTTGTCCTCTTCCTGGCCCGGAATCGGGTTTATGAGAACCTGGGGAATACCGCAGGCGAGGGCTTCGGTGCAGCTCATGCCCCCTGGTTTGGTAACCAGGACCGACGAAGCTGCCAGAAGATCCCTCACCCGATCCGTGAACCCGAGGAAAGTAGCCGAGCGCCCACGGGTGGACGCGAGATCCTGTAGATGGATGCGGGTACGTTCGTTGGAACCGCAAAGGACGACCAGGTGCATGGCGGCGCTCGCTTCGAGAAGCGAGGACACGACGAGATCCAGGTGCCCTCCACCCAGGCCGCCGCCCATCACCATCACCACTGGCAAATCGTCTTCCTCCGCGTCAGGGAGCGCCAGCAGGTCACGCCTGACCCCCGCCGGGTCCGCGGGTTCTTCGAAGACGGGATCTATGGGTATTCCGGTCGGGTGGATGCGGTCTGCTGGAGCCCCGAGCTTCTCGACCTCCGCCGCGGCTTCATCGTCCGCGACCACGTAGAGATCCAGGTTCGGCGGCACCCCCATCGGATGCGGAACGTAATCCGTGAGGACCGCGGCTGCAAAGGCATCGGGGTTCTCTTTCTTGTAGTTGCCAAGAACGCCCGCGCCGAAGAAGTGCGGTGCGACGAGCGCCCTGGCCCTGGATTTATGGATCAGACGTTCCAGCGTCCTGAGGGGCAGGCTCCTCGCCTGAATATTTCTGAGCGTCAGCCTCTCTGGGCTGAAGGATTCGTACCCTGCGGCCCAGAGTTCCGATATATGTTGCAGCCTGTCGTACACGTCCGAGATGCGGTTGCTCGTCCCCGTGCGTGCCGCCTGCAACTCGGACATTCGGTAAATCCTGCCGTATGCCGCCGGCATCAGCTTCAAGGAATCCATGTACACCTTGCGGAGCAGCGCCTCTATCGTGGGGGAAACTTCCCTTGGGAAGTCCACGATCAGGCACTCACGGGAGGAGTCCAGCCGTTGGACTCCCTTTTCGAGCGCCGCGCTCGCGCGCATATGCCCGCTTCCGATGGAGCAAGAGAGCATCAATATGTCGGCTGTATGTCCGTCAGCCATGCAAGAATTATAGCCAGATAGCACATCTAACCGGAAGGTTCACGGCGAAGTTATAATACTCGCGATGCTGAAGTTGCGAGAAGGCACGACCATCGTCTTCGTGTCGGATTCCCATATTGGGGGGGATCCCGGTTGCGACGGGTTCGAATCTCCCGAAGAATTGCGCGCGCTTCTCGAAGGGCTGACGGATCGTGATGGGCCTGTCGAGTTGGTCCTGGCCGGGGATTTCTTCGACTTCCTGCAAATAGGCATCGTGCCGGAGAACGCAAACCGGGCATCCCTCACGATCTCGCGTCCCGAGTACGAGGCGCTCTTTGACGCCCTCGGAAAATTTCGGGAGAAGGAAGCGAAACGGGTGATCTACCTCCCCGGCAACCACGACGCTGAGTCGTTCTGGAACCCGGACATCCAGAAGACACTCAGCGAACTGGGGCTTGTGGACGAGTTTGCCTACAGCTATCTGGCTTACCTGAAGGTCGGTGGAGAATGGAAGACGATCTACTGCGAGCACGGAAACCAGTTGGATGCCGCGAACATCGTGGAGGACTATCACGATCCGCTGGATACGCCGCTCGGCCATCACGTAGTCATGGATTTCACGCGCCGCGTCGCGCCTTTCGGGAGGATTTCCGGGGGCCTGGATCTCTCGGAGATAAAGATGGTCTATCCGCTGGTTGCGATACCGCGTTGGGTCGCAGGCCGCTACTTCTATGATTTCGTCGGGAAAGTTGCTTCGTACCTGCTCCTGCCAATGCTCTTTGCGTACCTCGTGTACAGGCTCGCGGCGTACTTCGTGGTGCGCGCCGCCACTGGTTCGGGAGAATTTATAGGGCGGGGCCGCGCATTCCCGCACATCCACGCGCTCTTCCTCGACATCGTGATCTTCGGGTTCGTGATCCTGCTCATCTTCGCCGTGTTCTTCCTGGTGATCCGGCACACGGTTCGCAGGATTATGGCCACCACGACCCCGGGCGGCCCGCGCTATTCGCCAGCCCAGATGTCGCAGGACAAGATCCGCTCAATCCTGAACGGTCAAGCCCGCCTGCCGATGGCGCCAGACCTGGATCCCACGACGATTGACGTGTTCGTATCGGGCCACACGCACCTTCCATCTCTGGAAACCGTGGAGAACGGAAGCGGCAGGGCGACGGTGATGGTGAACTCCGGATGCTGGTTGCGGCAGCTTCAGCCTGTCTCGCCGCGCCTGAAGGGGCCTCCGATCTTCGTGTCGAAGTTCGTGCTGACGTACGTTGTCGTTTCGGCTGGCGACGCGGGATTGGGTGTGGAATTGTGGGAGTATCCCAAGCCTGCGGGGCAGCGCCTCAGCAGGGTCGAACGCCTCATATCCTGGGGCCGGATTCCGGATCAACCATCACAAGGATCGAAGCCCAGGGTGCGGGCGGATGCCACAGTGTAGTGATAACCTCTGAAAAGGGAATATTCATTTTCGAATCTGAACCTGGGAGGGATCATGGCTAACAACGACCTTGACGAGCAGTTCGTCTCGCAGCAGAGAGAGCGATTGCAGGAAGTACGGGAAGAGTTGCTGCGAATTCAACGCGGCATGGAAGAGGACGAGCAGGACCGGGGAGAGAGCGAGGGTGATACCCAGACGGACTCCGGTGACATAAGCCAGAGCATCTTCGACCGCGAGATGGACGCCACCATAGGCGGACAGGTCGGGAAGCGGCTCGAAGACGTGGAGCGCGCCCTGGAGAAAATAGGCGAGGGTACCTACGGGCTCTCTGACGAGAGCGGCGAGTCTATTCCGCAGGGTCGGCTCGAAGCGATGCCAGAGGCCATAAGGACGGTCGAAGAGCAGCAACGCCTGGGAGGGTAACGCCTTACTACCAGATCCACATCGGCGGATATAATCCCAGTATGGACAGATATTTTTCCCCACAGGGTGACCAGCCCAGGGAGCCCATCTTCCGCAGCGACCTCGAAGAGCGGCCCGAAGGGCCAAGCTACGAACCTTCGAGGCCGACGGGTGTTGGAAGCTTCCTGAAACGCTTCCTCGCGCCGCTTGCTACGGTTGGTGTTCTGCTGGCTAAGTTCAAGTGGCTCTTGCTGCTGTTGCTCAAGGTGAAGTTCCTGGGGACGGCGCTCTCCATGATCGTGAGCATCGGGGCTTACGCGCTGCTGTTTCCCGTGTGGTTCGCGGTCGGGTTCGTGGTCCTGATCTGGGTCCACGAGATGGGCCACGTAATCCAGCTCAAGCGTGAGGGCATCGCGGCTTCGGCCCCGATGTTCATACCTTTCCTCGGCGCTTTCGTTGCCATGAAGCAGATGCCGAAGAACGCACTAGCCGAAGCGCGGGTCGCGCTGGCCGGGCCTGTGGTTGGTTCGCTCGGCGCCCTCGGCGCGTGGGGAATATACGAACTGACGCAGCTGCCTTTGTTCCTGGGGCTGGCGTATATCGGTTTCTTCCTGAACCTCTTCAACTTGCTGCCAATGCTGCCACTCGACGGCGGGAGGGCCGTTGGGGCGCTTTCGCCCGTGTTCTGGCTTGTTGGGATAGTGGGCCTCGTGGCGCTGCTCTTCGTGCAACCGAACCCGATCCTCATATTCATCGGCATCCTTGGTGGTGTGGAACTGTGGCGGCGCTGGCGGAGCCGGAACACGCCAGAGGGGCGCGCGTATCAGGAGATGGAGCCGATGCAGCGGTTCCTGGTTGGGCTGGTGTACTTCGGTATGATCGCACTCCTCGGCCTCGGCATGGCCGCCACACACGTAGCGAACCCGGCGGCGGTGATGCAGTGAGGACTATTCTGTACACGGGCAAGGGCGGCGTTGGGAAGACGAGCGTGGCGGCGGCGACGGCGCTCCAGGCTGCGGAGTCAGGCAAGAGGGTGCTTGTGATGAGCACCGACCCGGCACACTCGCTCTCGGACGCCTTCGACACGCACATCGGGCCAGAGCCGAAGGAGATGTCGGCCGGGGTTTGGGCGCAGGAGATGGACCACACTTCCATGATCGAGGACAACTGGGCCGAGATTCAATCGTACATGTCCACGGTCTTCGAGTGGCAGGGCGCGAACACACTCGCCGCAGAGGAACTGGCGATGCTGCCTGGCATGGATGAGCTTTTCGGGTTGCTGATGGTCAGGCGGCATCATCAGGAGGATAAGTACGATGCGCTGGTGGTGGATGCGGCTCCGACGGGGGAGACGCTGAAGCTGCTGAGCCTTCCGGATCAAATGAGTTGGTACATAGAGAAGATCTTCCCGATCCAACGCCGCGCCGCCAAGCTGGTGCGGCCATTCGCCAGCCGGGCGAGGTCTCTGCCTCCCTTCCCCGACGACAGCGTCTTTGCCGCCGGGCAGCGATTCTACGAGGCTATCGCTGGCGTCGAGGAGATCCTGACGAACAGGGACAACGCCTCGGTGCGCCTGGTCGTGAACGCCGAGAAGATGGTAGTCGCCGAGGCCCGCCGCGCGTACACGTACCTGAACCTGTACGACTACGGTGTGGACGCCGTGGTCGTGAACCGCATCCTGCCTGAGTCCGTGACCGACCCGTACTTCGCCCGCTGGCGCGAGGCGCAGGCCCGGCACATGGAAACCATCGAAGAGTCGTTCGCACCGATCCCGATCCTCAAGGCCCGCCTGTTCGACCGCGAGATGTACGGACTGGAAGCCCTGGGGGCGCTGGCCGACGAGGTATTCGAGGGCGTGGACCCTCTGGGGATGATGTTCCGGGGCATGGCGCATGACATTGTGAAGAACGGCGACGGTGGCTACGAGGTGACGTTCAACCTTCCGCTGGCGGAGAAGCGGGACGTGGACCTCTCCAAGAACGGGGCCGAGTTGTTCGTGAAGGTCGGGAACTACCGGCGCAACATCCTGCTCCCCGACTCTCTGGCCCGGCTTTCTGCGACCGGCGCCAGCATCGAGGACGGACACCTGAAAGTGAGGCTCGGTGATGCATGACCCCGGACGGCGCGAGGGAGGCAGCGTGATCGGCGCGGTCGCCTACATACTCGTGCCCGGAGAGCGGCGCAAGAAGGCCGCCGGGCACTTCAGAAAGGCCGGGTTCGAGGCGCTGAGGGGCGTGGCCGCGCTCGCGAAGCCTGAGAAAACGCAGGATTCGTCCACAGCTTCGCAACGGCAGCGCATCGAGATCGAATGACTGGCGAGCCCCATGGCGAGGAAGGCGCGGCGGAGCTGGCCGTCAGGGTCCGGGTCTTGAAGAAGGTATCCGAGGTAGCGCGTCGGGAGGCGATCGTGGCCTTTCCCGCGGCGAAACGCGCGGCGGGCCATGCGGCCAGGGCATTCCTCAAGAAATTCTCCGAGGAGTACGCCAGAGAGCGCCGGAGGCACGGACGGCGATCAAAGAACATCAACTGAAACCTGAAACCTGATACCTGAAGCCTTCCAGACCCCTTCATCCGTTTGGCGACATCGGTCGCCGGTAGTAAGATATCTATTCAAGATTCTAGTAGGCATTACGGGAGACGCGTATGGCGAAGAACGGGCAACAGACAGGAACGTTTAGGGTGAAGAGCGGGATGGCCCAGATGCTCAAGGG
>JACDAR010000304.1 GCA_013695335.1 Rubrobacter sp. | reverse complement strand
GGGATTCTATCCGGGTTCTCCCGCCACCGTGCCGGGCTCGGACCTCAGCTTCCAGGCTTTCGATCACCTCTGGCACGCCCACCGGCAAGTCGGCGACGCTGCCGGATCTGAACGACAGCCCGAGGGCTCCGTGGAAGGCTTCGAGAACCGGAACCAGTTCCGCGGTTCTATGGACCAGGATCAGGGCTTCCATCCGCGCCGCCCGCCGTGTCACCCTTTGTGCGAGGCCAGCGTGCTTGACTCCATTCAGACCTCCTGAGCGTACCGAGTATGCGCCGGGACAGAATTCACCATCCACCTCGCCCCCCTCAGCCGCCACCCCGGTTCGCCGCAGCGCCGCCGATACGAGATCCACACCCTCGGCGTACCGCTCGTAGAGACCATGCCTGAGATCCTGGACGGGAAGGGTGAGCGAGAAGGAAATACACCCCTCGTTCGCCGCCACAGCCCCACCACCCGAGTTGCGCACAAGCACCGGAAAACCGAGGCTCTCGGCGCGCTGCTTCGCTTCCCCAAACCCAGGCAGGCGCGTCTCGGGGCGGGTTGCGCCGACGTAGGGGGTGGAGGTCCACATAAGGGCCGTGGGGCCGCGCCCGCCCGCCGCCACACTTTCGAGCACCGCCTGTTGCAATCCGAAGCCGTCTTCGGGAGGGTTCAGGTTCTCTGCGACCAGAATCTCCACCGGCTAATTTCGGGCCACGAAAAGCCCTGTGTCTTTGGTGATGTGGATGGCTCCGCGATCGCTTATCTCCCTTTCCAGAACTTCTGTCAGGCGAGATACTCTGGTTTGGATCTCCGTTTCCGGCAGCCTGGCAATGGCTTCCTGCACGGTCATGGCGGAGAGCACGTAGTCCACTAGTGGCTGCGCCTCCGTCACGACGAGAGCATCTTCGTAGCGGCGGAGGGAAACGTCCAGGAAATGTGGCGAGAGTTGGTCAGCGCCGTTATCCAGGCTGAAGCCTCCGATGCTGCGCTCTGCCAGGCCGTCATCTGGATGGGCCGGGTCGAGGATCTGTACCATCCGGTTCATCTCACGCATGTGCCTCCGGCCGCCGGTGGCGGTGTACAGGGCTCCGTTATCCGCGAGAACTCTGGCGGTTTCGGAGATCGCACGCCGCCTTTCGGAAACGTGATGCAGGACGTGGTTGGCGATCACAGCGTCGAACGTTCCATCTTCGAAGGGGAGTTCCCGCGCATCCGCCACCTGAAAGCGGAAGCGACCTGTCCCACCCAGATTACCCTCCGCTTCGCGCAACATGCCGGGAGAGGCGTCGGTGAGCGTGACGCTCCAGCTTTCGGGGAGGCGATGGAGGTTCTCCGCCCAGAGTTTGCCCGTGCCGCATCCGATCTCGAGTACGCGGGCGCCTGGCGGCAGGCTCAACTGGTTGAACAACCAGCGCACCCAGCCATGTTCGTTGGTGCTGAAACGTGTGTGCAGGGCTATGCGGGCGTTCAGGTTCGAGGCGTCCCGGTACTGGTTATCCACGGTGCTAAGATAGCAGCTTGCTTTGGGCGACGGAGGGCGGATGCTCGTACAAGAGGCCATGATCGAACGCACGCGCCAGCTATGCCGCGAAGATGGGCGGCTCGTGGCGGCGATGATGTACGGTTCGTTCGCGCAGGGCGAGGGCGACGAGTTCTCGGACATCGAGTTCATCCTCTTCTTCCTCGACGATGCGCTCGAAGACCTGGACCAGGAAGCGTGGGTGTCTGGGATCTCACCCGTGTCGCTCTACTACGTCAACGAATACGGTAACGGTACCGCCATTTTCGAGAACCTGATCCGGGGCGAATTCCACTTCGACAAGGAATCAGACATCGAAAAGATAGACGAATCCTGGAAGGAAACGGGCTGGTTCCCTTCACTCGACGATGCGCTAGTTCTCGACCGCACGGGGGAGCTTACCCGCCGTCTTGGAAAGATAGTCGGACCGCCCATGGACCGGAACATTACAGGGGAGGTTTGCTCTATTATCAACGGGTTCGTCAACTGGTTCCTGTTTGGATCAAATCTTCTGGAGCGGGGCGAACTGGCGAGGGCTCTGGATCTCCTGTCCTTCGTGCAGCGTTATCTCCTCAAGATGACCCGCCTGCTGGAAGGAAACATGTACCA
>JACDAR010000302.1 GCA_013695335.1 Rubrobacter sp. | reverse complement strand
AGTTTCCGAGAATTTCACTTATCGGAAACTGGGGCACTTAACGCGTACCTCAAGAACAGCTCATCTTCTGCAAGGTGAATCGAGAGTATCGAGGTCAGTACGTTTTCTTGGGGTAGGTGGCTTCCCTGTAGGATGGTAGAGATCTCTTCTGGATAACCGCCTATTAGCTTCGGCGAAAGCGTGAGGAAGAGCTCGTCGGCCAGGCCATTGGATATGAGGGAGTGATTTAGGCTGGGGCCGCCTTCCACCAGCAGCCTGCGCACCTCGAAGTGCTGCTTCAATAGCCTGATGGCTCCCGCAAGGTACTTGTGTCCTGGCTTGCTCGACTTGCTGGCGAGGATGCGGGCGTATCGTGAGAGGTAGTCTCGCTTCTCTGCGGATGTGGACTCGGGGAGAAGGACCACCGTGCGATCCTTCTCCGCACCTATCAGATTTTCCTCCAACGGAAGTTTACCTGAACCCGAAAGTATGACCGCAAGTGGCTCAGGGGATCTGCGCCCTTCCGACGTAAGTGATACTTTCTCTGCCCTCAGCGAGCCAGCTCCCACCATTACGGCGTCGGCTTTGGAGCGGAGTATGCGCATGGTCTCCCTGTCTACACTGCTGCCGATACCTCCTGATTTTCCGTCAATGCTCGCCTTGCCATCCAGGGAACTCACCATGTTGATGTAGACGAAAGGCTTTGATGGATCTCCGTTCTTACTTTCTGTTGGGAGTTCCAACTCCCCGTAGATTTCCTTTACAGTCTCTGCAGGAGGCGGATAGAGCCTTAGGATATCAGGCAATTCTGTACGGTTCGTACTTGAAGACCGCCGAGGGCGGCAGCGTAACTTCCATCTCTACACCGGACGTGGTCTCGTTGCGAGAGTGTATCTCTGCGAGGCCGTACAGACTGCTTGCTGCCACGTAGTCTGTGTGAGGAATGAGGAGCCGAATTCTCTGCCTCTTTAGTTCGATGCGACGGAAGATCTCACTTATCAGCCCATCCGTCTCACTCAGCGCGCTAACCATGACGCTTTGTGGCATTTCTCTGGACAGTTCTTCTCTTCTGTTCCCTGTCAGAAGATCCTTCTTATTCAGACAGGGTATTATGTGTCTTGAATCTGCTTCATCTTTGAGGATGCTGGCGAGGGTGCGTTCTACGATTCGTATCTCTGCTTCTAATTCATCGCTTGAGGCGTCGGCGCAGAGGACTATGATGTCGGCGGCGGCGGCGGCATCGAGGGTGGATGAGAAGGACTCCACAAGCTGGGTTGGGAGCTTCCTGATAAACCCAACGGTGTCGGTGACCACGAAGTCTGGCCTGGAACTCCCTTTCCCGTTGGCGCTCTTGCCTTCGACGAGACGGGTTGTGGTTTCTAGTGTCTCGAAGAGCCAATCCCTCGTGGATCTTCTGGCCCCGCTGAGGGAGTTGAGGATGGTGGTCTTGCCAGCGTTGGTGTAGCCGACTAGGGCTACGGTTGGGGTGTAACCCTCTTTTAGCCTGGCCCCCCGCACCTGGCGGGCCGCCTTCTCTTCATCCAGCTTTCGCCTTATGGTACGCATCTTCTCGCGTATTACGCGGCGGTCGTATTCGATCTGCTGTTCGCCAGGCCCCCTGGTTGCGCCCCTGGAAGCGCTGCCGCCACCGCCTTCCTGGCGTTCCAGGTGGGTCCACATCCCGCGCGCCCTTGGCAGCGTATACTCCAGTTCCGCCAGTTCGACCTGAAGTTTGCTGGCAGAGTCCCTGGCATGGGCCTCGAAGATGCGGATTATCAACTGCGTCCGATCCGCAACCCTGACGCCAGAGTCCCGCTCAAGCACCCTGGCCTGAGATGCCGTCAGCTCATCATCCGCAAGCACAAGCGTGGCATCAACCTCGCGTGCCAGCGATGCCAGCTCCTCGCGCTTGCCCTTTCCCAGGTATCCGGCGTTGTCCCTGCGTTGCTGCTCGAGGCTGCCAACAACCCCAACCCCGAGCGTCCGCGCAAGCCGTCCGAGCTCACCGAGATAACGCTCGTCCCCCGCTCCAACCAGTATCGCCCGCTCTTCCATTTCCCCGTTCATGCACCCATTATATCATGCATTATATGCGTGACTTGTGGGTCATTCGGGGAGTTCGCGACGACGGTGCGGACGTTGCCGTTTAGGTTCCTCGTAAGCTTGTCGAACCATCGGATCTGCCTGCGGGCCAGGCGTCTGGTGCGGATGGCGATGCGCTCTTCCGCAACCCGGATAGGGAGGTTGCCGTGCAGGTGATCCCGAAGTTCCCTGACGCCGATGGAGATCTCGACGGAAGGGTTGGGAGGATTGCCCTCACGCTCCATCTCGTCGAGAATGCTCGCTTCGTCGAGACCATCGCGCGCTATGGAAGAGGATCTCGCATCTATCGCGCCCCGAAGCACTTCCCATTCAGGGCGTAGATAGAGGATCGTGGCGTCGAACATTACGGGACCATCCCAGATCGAACCTCGCTGTGGAGCCCCGGATATCCGCAGCTCTTCCTCGCGAATTGCGCGGCGAGGATTGGGTGGTGGCGTCGAGTAGTTGCGCACGATTTCCTCAGCCCTGGCGCGTACCTCAGGGGAGACTCTGGGTGCAAGCGGAATATCGAGAAGCACGGCGTTCAGGTACATGCCGGTGCCAGCGTCAAGTACCACCGGGCTATCTGAGTGCCTGATCACACTCCACGCCGCCGCCCGGTGCAGGGCTACCGTCCATTCATCGGCTACCGAGACCATGCCGACGAGCTCCGCTGGCCGCTCCCTCGCCTGGTTGGTGATGGTTGGTATCTCACGGTACACCTGCATGGAGTCCACGGCGACGGTATTGGCCCAAGCGCCTCCGGCTTCCGTCAGGCGGCTAGAAATCTCATCAGCGAGTCCGCTCTTACCACTTGCGGTCGGGCCGCAGACTACGAAGACCTTCTTTCCTTTAAAGCTCGACGAGCCTTCGCTTGATTCAGGCGATGGGCTCTCCCGCATACAGGACGTGCGGCCCGGCTGACTCTATCCTGGCCCGCACGTAGTCACCTGGGGATACGCTGGTAGCCTTACTTGTGGCGACGTGTACTGCGTGGCCGCTCCAGGTTTCGCCTATCGCTTTACCGCCTTCGGCGCGGCCGTGGCGGATGTAGATCTCCTCTTCGTTCCCCACTTTCCGCTGGTTTCTCTCGAAAGCCCCTTGCTCGATGGCGCGGAGTACCTGCATGAAGCGGCGTTGGGCCAGGTCAGGCGGAACGTCCTCACCCATCTGCGCGGCCTCGGTGCCCCGTCTCGGTGAGAACTTGAACACGTATGCTGAATCGAACCCGCAGTCTTCGACCAGCTTCAACGTCTCTTCGTGATCCCGCTCCGTCTCGCCTGGATGGCCCACTATGATGTCCGTGCTAAGGGTTCCACCGGGTACGTTCTCCCTGAACACTTCGATCTTGCGGCGATACCGCTCCGCCTTGTATCCGCGGTGCATGATCTTCAACATCCGATCCGACCCCGATTGAACAGGCAGATGCAGCCTCGTGACTATCGTCGGCTTCTCCCCGATGGCCCTGAGCGTCCTGTCCTCCATGTTGGATGGATGGCTGGTCGTGAACCACACTCGGGGCGCCACGTCGGCCACGCGCTCCAGAAGGTCACAGAACCTCTTCCCATCGCCAGAAGGGTCACGCCACGCGTCCACGGTCTGGCCAAGCAAAGTCACGTAACTGGTGCCGCTTGCTACCAGCCTCTCGACTTCATCGACCACGTTCTCAAGAGGACGGCAGATCATACGCCCCCTCACGGAAGGCACTATGCAGTAGCTGCACTGGTAGTTGCACCCCGTCATTATGGTGATAAACGCGCTAGTCTCCCCCTCTGTCCCAGGCAACTCCGGGGTGAAGGTCTCCGCCATAGTCGGAAGCCCGACGAACTCCGCAAGTTCGTATGTATTATGGGTACCCAGAACGAGGTCTATACCGTACTGGTCCTGTAGTTCCCGCGATTCTTCCGCAGCGCCGATACATCCCGTGAGGGCGACCTTCTTGACCCGGCCCTCGCGCTTCAGGCGCACAAGTTCGCCGAGATGGCCGCGCACGCGGTCCACGGCGTTCTCCCGCACGTAGCATGTGTTGAGGATGACCATGTCGGCGTCTTCATAGGCGTCTACCTCGGCGTATCCCGCGTCACGGATCATACGCCGCATCCTGTCTGAGTCGTGGACGTTCATCTGGCAGCCGAAGGTGCGGATACACGCTGTCCCCGCGCCGCCTACTTCCCGAGTTCGCTGCGGGGCCCCGTAAGCAGCTTTGCGCGTCAGGGGGATCGGGGACGCTTCGGACTTGCGCGATACGCTCTGGTAAATCATTCGTACTCATCCTCCGGCTCGAAGACGCTGGCTTTCAAGACGATCTCACCGGCCCTGGACTGAACCTTCAACTCCCCGATATCGAGGTAGCCAGCCCTCGCCGTCCGGCTCAGTATAGCCGAGATCTCCCGTACCTCCCCAGGCCCGAGCACAAGCGAAGGCCCGTCCCGCACACCCGACACCCCGGTCCTCTCTCGTTTCTTTGAGCCCTCATCCTCGTGGCGCGAAAGCGGGAGCGCCGTGGGGACTTCACCACCCATCACCCGTCGAATAGTTCTCGAAGAAACCTCCAATCCCACATCATCCGCAAACTCCGCTATCCTGGCCACATCGCTTCCTCGGACATCCCGCAGCCAGCCTGAATGTATTATGCGGTTATTTAGAATGGTTGCCAGGATGCGTGATGGGGACGCCAGGTACAGGTCAGGGGGGTTGACGCCTGGCGAGTTGGATTGCAGGAAGGCGCGTAGCGTGGCCTCCTGGTTGGAGCGTGATGGCCTGGAGCCAGACTGGAGTGCGCGTTCTGGGAGGGAGTGGGTATCGAGGATGACGCGTATGCCTGTAGGGGATGAGGTTGAGGTGAACTCTGCGTCTATGGCGGCGCGGCGGATGTGGAACAGGGAGAGTCCGGCGCCGTGCGGGGTGGCGTTGGGGATGAGGTCTGGCTCCTGAATCGGCGCGAGGTGGCGGGTGGTCACACCTGGCTCGAACGCGAGATCCCGGTGTGATTCGGGGATGCCGTGACCATCGTCCAGAATAGTCAGGATTCTGTAGCGACGTCCCTTCAGAACGGAGGCGACGTATACGTTGCGGGCTCCAGCGTCACGGGAGTTGCGAACCAACTCACGCAGAACGTCTTCGACCGTGTCGATGCGCGAGGGTCCGCGGCGGGAGCCTTCCGCGCCCATCAGGCGGGCGAAGCCTGAGCCAAGGTCGCGATACGGTCCTTCCATCTACTGGATCCGGTAGGTAGAGGCGCTGTTCATTCGTCTTTTCAGGCTGAGAAGTACCAGCTAACGAGGCTGATGAAGCCGACGAAAAAGCTGATCGCGAATACTATGGCGTAGAACAGTTGCTTGTTGGTCCATTCTCCGTACTCGCTCTGATCCGCGGGATCGTTGCGCCATTCACACCATAGTATCAGTCCGGAGCAGGTAGCGATGGTCACTGTCAGGAGGGTGAAGACGGTCTGCGAGTTGCCGATGCTGGATGCGTCCCCGAGCCTTGTGCTGGAGAGCGAAAGCCAGGTGAGCGTGGCCGCGACGCTCAGCCAGAAGGTTATCGTTAGACAGCGGAAGATCAGATCCATGTGGTTTGTTCACCAATCGCCACCCCGTATTTATCCAGGTGCATTGCCTACCGCGCGACCTCGCTCACGCGGCTCTCTCGGATGACCGTGACTTTGATCTGACCGGGATATTCGAGGTCGTGTTCGATCTGCTTGGAGATGTCCAGCGCCAGCTTGGCGGCGATACGGTCGTCAACCTCGGAGGGCTGAACCATCACCCTCACCTCACGGCCAGCCTGAATCGCGTATGCCTTGTCCACACCGCGGTGGCCAAGGGCTATGTCTTCGAGGTTCCTGAGGCGCTCGATGTACGTCTCGGTGGTCTCGCGGCGGGCGCCGGGACGGGCCGCGGATACCGCGTCGGCGGTGGCGACGAGTACGTCCTCCACGGTCTCCATCTCGATCTCGTGGTGGTGGGCGCTTATCGCCCTGACCACGTCGTCTGATTCACCGCTCTTCTTGGCAAAGCGTCCACCGATGAGCGCGTGGGTTCCCTCGACTTCGTGGTCTATGGCCTTGCCGACGTCGTGCAGCAGTGCGCCCCTGCGGGCGAGCTTCACGTTCGCGCCGAGCTCCTGCGCCATCATGCCGCACAGGTTTGCGACCTCGACGGAGTGGGATAGTACGTTCTGGCCATATGAAGTGCGGTACTTCAGGGCGCCGAGAAGGCGGATCAGATCCCCGTGCATTCCGCCCGAGATGTTTGCATCGTACAGTGCCTGCCGCCCGGCGGCCTTCATCTCCTTCTCCGTGTCTTTGCGGGCCTTGGCGACTATCTGCTCGATACGCCCGGGATGGATGCGCCCGTCCTGCACCAGCCGGCCCATCGAGACGCGGGCCACCTCGCGCCGCACCGGATCGAAGCTGGAAAGCACTAAGGTCTCGGGGGTGTCGTCGATGATCACATCCACCCCTGTGGCCGCCTCGAACGCCCTGATGTTCCTGCCCTC
>JACDAR010000265.1 GCA_013695335.1 Rubrobacter sp. | reverse complement strand
CGCACCTCGGACATTGGGGCGATGGAGCTATACGCGGCCTCGGTGGTTGCCTCAGACCCCTTCGCCGTGGCGCGCACGCTCGCCGGAGATCCTCCCGAATAGCCTGTTCACTGGCGTCCGGCGCGTTAGCCTGGGGCCGGATGAAGAAAACCTCATGGATTTTCACCCGTTTGGGGATGCGCCTGACCTTTCCGGCTGTATAAACTGTTATGCGAATCGCGAAAGACGGGGGAAACGGATAGCATCCGGCCCGAAGCGTGGCAAGACAGAACCAACGAAAAGGGAGGACATCGGTGGCGGAGAACGGGCACACGCAGTTGCTGGTGATCGGGGCCGGTCCATACGGGCTGTCCACCGCGGCCTGCGCGCAGCGCCAGGGAATGGAGACGCTGGTGCTCGGACACCCGATGAGCTTCTGGCGCGAGAACATGCCCCAGAAGATGATGTTGCGCTCAGGCCCGGACTGGCACATGGACGTTGCCCGGGAGCACACGATGATGGCCTTCCTCGCGGAGCGCGGCGTGGACCCTTCTGACGTTTCCCCGATCCCGATCTCACTCTTCCTGGAGTACGCAGACTAGTTCCGCGAGATGGCTGGTGTGGAGGTTGATACGGACCTCGTGGAGAACCTCACCAAACCAGACGACCGTTTCGAGGCTACGCTACAGAGCGGACGCAAGGTGACAGCCGACATGGTGGTCGCGGCGCCCGGCATCTCACACTTCGGGGTGATACCGGACTGGATAGAGGGCTCGCTCTCCCCCGACAAATGGACGCACACCTGCGACCTTGTACAATTCGACGACCTGCATGGGAAGCGCGTCCTGATAGTGGGCGGCCGCCAGAGCGCCTTCGAGTGGGCAGCCCTTCTCGCCGATGGGGAGGCGGCAGAGGTCCACGTAGTCCACCGCCACGACCCGCCTGACTTCTCCCCCGCCGACTGGAGCTTCGTGGACCCCCTGATGGACCTCACGGTCGAGATACCAGGCTGGTTCCGCAACCTGCCCCCGGAGGAGCAGAAGGCAGTCGCTGGACGCTTCTGGGCTGAAGGTCGTCTCAAGCTGGAACCCTGGCTCACCCCGAGGCTCACCAGCCCTCCGGTTCGCCGCCACCCGAACGCCTCGGTAGATGAGTGCGATGAGGAGAACGGGGAGATCCGCGTCCACCTCTCCACAGGCGAAGACTTCGTTGTTGACCACATAGTGCTCGCAACAGGCTACAAGCCGGACATGAAGAAGGTTCCCTACCTCGCAGGCGTCGTGGACAGCATGGATCTCAACGACGGCTTCCCCGCCCTGGACGAGAATTTCCAGACCAGCCTGCCTGGCCTGTTCATAACAGGCTTTCCCGCAACGCGGGACTTCGGGCCGTTCTTCGGGTTCGTGCGTGGTTGCGTTCCCGCAGCGACCCTCACGGTCGAGGGTCTACAGAAGACTCAGCCGGTAACGTAGAGATTAGGGGAAGCTACCCCGGCAGAGGGGAGGCTACCCCGGCAGCTTCGCCGTGTCGCCAACCTCGACCCCGTGATCCTCGAAGAAGCCCTTGTTGGCTTCCAGGGCGTACTTCGCGGGCTCGGCCGAGACGTAGTGGGGAGGCTCGTCGTCCAGGGCCTTCATCTCCTGGAGGTCCACGATCCTTCCCTCCGAGTCTATGTAGGCGATGGAGAGCGGAATCAGGGTGTTCTTCATCCAGAACGAGAGCGTCTGCTCCCCTTCGAAAACGAAGAGCATTCCCCTGTTCTTGCCAAGCGCCGTGCGGTCCATCAGGCCGCGCTGCTGCTCTGCCGGGGAGTCAGCGATCTCCACCCGTAATTTCACCTTCTCCCCGCCGGATGCGGCGATGGTCACCTTGCGAAGCCCCTGGGAACGGGCCTCTGCGGTCCCGGAAGCGCCCTGATCTTTGACTGGATCGTCACCCGAAGACGAACCTGGGCCGCCGGCCCCTCCGCAACCGGAGATCACGAACACGAGCATCGCCAGCAAGATCCCGAAGGTCCCCATCTTTCTCATGCCAGCACGAACTCCATGCGCTTGTTCTGGCGGCCCTTGCTTTTGTGGCCTGTGATCTCAATCTCCCCCACCTCTTCCGTGTTCGCCACGTGGGTTCCACCGTCAGCCTGGGTGTCGAGGCCATCAATCTCGACTATACGGATTGTCTTCACCCGCTCGGGGACGAGGTTGATCTGGGTGCGGATGAGAGCCGGATTCTTAAGCGCCTCCTCGCGCGGGAGTTCGTAGACTTTCACGGGCCGCTCCTCCGCGAGAGCCTCGTTCGTCAGGCGCTCTATCTCGGCGACAACGTCCGCCGTCCACTCGCCGAGGAAAGAGAAGTCCATCCTGGCGCGGTCGGCGCGCATCTGGCCGCCAGTAACTTTCGCCCCGAAGGACTTCCAAATCACACCGGAAAGCACGTGCAGCGCCGTGTGAAAGCGCATGTGAGCGTGACGCCGCTCCCAGTCGATCTCCCCGCGCAGATCCCGCACGGTATCCGGGATGGCGATATCGAGCACGTGCAGGATCCTACTCCCCTCCCGCCTCACGTCCACGACCCTCGCGTGAACAGGCCCCACCCCGAGCGTCCCCCTGTCGGAAGGCTGTCCACCGCCTCCAGGATAGAACACGGTTCGGTCGAGTACTATCTCCCGTCCATCGAGCTTCACGACGCGGGCCTCGAACTCCCGAAGGTACGCGTCTTCGAGGAAAAGCTCTCCGGTCATAGCGGGAGGCTGCCGCGCTCGCGGTTCTCGAAGGTCGCCACCTCACGGTATCCAACATCGTGGACGAGGGGAACACTCGTGTTGTAGCCAGCGGCCACCTCGTTAGGAGCGTGGGCGTCTGAGGAGAGGATGATCGGCACGTCCCTGCGGTGGAGCATCTCAAGGAAATGCCGCGAAGGATAGACCTCCCCGACGGGTTTCCTCAGCCCCGCCGCGTTCACGTCGGCAACGATGCCGGACTCGGCTATGGCGTCTGCGGTTTCTTCGAGTATCGGGGTGATGTCCTTGTCTGGGTAGCGTTTGAAGATCTTGATGAGGTCTGGATGCCCGAGCACCTCGAAGCGGCCGGAGAGCGCGGCCTTCCTCACGTTCTCGTAGTACGCCTCATAGAGTTCGTATGGCTCGTATTTCTCATATACGGACAGGTCCGTGGCGCGATCCACTTCCTCGCCGCCGACGCGGTGGACGCTCCCGATCACGTAGTCATATGGGAGCGCGGTAGCCACGCGGTCCATCTCCTCTTCGTTGCCTGGGATGAAATCTATCTCGATGCCGAGGCGAAGCTCAACGTCCTGACACTTCTCGCGGGCTTCCTGAAAGGCTGCCAGGTCCACGTCGTCCAGGTAGCGGTCGTGCTCGGTTATGCCCATCTGGCGGAGACCCCGTTCGCGGGCCGTATCCAGGTAAGCCATTATGTTATCCACGGTCATCGGCCGATCCGCGTGGGCAACGACGTGCAGGTGGTAGTCGATCAAAGGTCTCTCCATAGGTCAGGAAGCACTGCGTCCAGTATTTCTATCTTATAAGATAATCCTCGTGCTTTACCAAACGGAGGGAATTGGATGCTATCCCGAATAGCCTACGGTGCCACCGTGATCCTGACCATCGGGGTAGTCGTGACGGAGCTTCTGCACGGCCCAACGCTGGTCCTGTTCACGGTCTCGGCCCTCGCCCTCGTCGGGCTTGCCTGGGTTCTCGGTCAGGCGACCGAGTCCCTCGGGCATCACGCAGGGCCACGCATCGGGGGCGTCCTCAACGCCACGTTCGGGAACGCGGCGGAACTCATTATCACCATCTTTGCGCTCTCGGCTGGCCTGACGACGGTGGTGAAGGCTTCGATCATCGGCTCCATCATAGGCAACGTCCTGCTCGTTCTAGGGGCGAGCCTGCTCATCGGCGGCCTCAAGAACGGCATCCAGAGCTTCTCGGCTGAGATAGCTGGCATCAACGCCTCCATGCTGGCCGTCGTGGCCGCAGCCCTCTCCCTACCAACCATCTTCGCCGCGACCTCCCCCTCCCCGAGCCCAACTACCCTGAGCATCGAGGTAGCCGCCGTGATGTTCGTCCTCTACCTCCTCTACCTCGTCTACTACCTGCGCAGCCCAGAAGGGGGCGTGGCGACCGGCGAGGGGCACGCGCCGTTCGGTAAGATCGCCTCGCTCGTAATGCTGCTCGTCGCAACGGCTGCCGTGGCCTTCGTCTCGGAAGCGTTCGTCGGGGCCATAGAGCCGCTGACCGAGGAGTATGGGATCTCGGAGTTGTTCGTCGGCGTGATAGTAGTCCCCATCGTCGGCAACATCGCCGAGCACGTCGTCGGCGTCCAGATCGCCTACAAGAACAACATGGACTTCTCGATGGCGATATCGCTCGGCTCATCCATCCAGGTAGCCCTCCTCGTCACCCCGATCCTGGTCTTCCTCGGCCCCCTCCTCGGCCATCCCCTGCGGCTGGTCTTCTCCCCGCTCGAACTCGGCGCCCTGGCTGCGGCGATAATAGTGACGGGCTTCGCAGCCCTGGACGGTAAATCCAACTGGCTCGAAGGCGCCATGCTCACCGGCGTCTACGTCATAACCGCCCTGGCGTTCTTCTTCTCGCCCTGAGATCCGGACAACTCATGCCGCTTCCCGTCATTATTTGCCCGAAATAGTACATTTGAGGGATACGCCAGACCCCATCCGGCATGTACGCTGTTCTCACATCGCGAGAAGGAGGAAAAGTGTCAGCGGAAGAGAACAAGATCATGGTCCGGCGAATGATAGAAGAGGTCTGGAACGATCATGACCCCAGCGCCATTGATGAGTCTGTGGCGCCGGAATATTTCAACCACGCGGCGGTGGTCGAACACTGGCTCGGCCTCATCCCGGAGGCGGTGCGATGATCTGCCGGGTGGCCCTGCACGAGCAAACGCCGGGCAGCGTAGCCTCAGAGGAAGCCAGGGGCTTTCGCGAGTGGATCAAGGGACAACCAGGCTTCGTCGGCGGCTACCACGCCCAGGACTTCGAGACGGGGAGAATGATCTCCGTAATCGTCTGGGAGTCGAAGGAGAGCATGATGGCGCTCGGGGATCAAACACCGCCGGGCGGTCCCGTGGGGATTACCACGGATCGCCTGGAGTTCTTCGACGTGGTCGAGGAATTCTAGCGACGATAATCCACCGGCACGAACCGTCAAACCTTCTCCGCTCGTATTCCGTACATGAGGGGCGGGGCGGGCATGCCTTCCGGCGGGGACATGCGGCGTCCTGGTAACTCGCGCATCCCGGCGAAGTGACGCTCGCCGTTGGAGTACGGGTACTCTTCCAGGGCGGTTATCCGCATCCTCGCCCCAGCGAGCGCCGTGACGACCTCCCCGAGCCCCCACCGGAAGAGGTGGGCCGGTTCCGGGTTCTCGAAATCCCGCACACCTTCTGATGGACTCGCGGGCGTGAGGCCGCCCCCGGACTCTCCGACGTAATCGCCGACACCCTCTTCGAGCGGCAGCTTCTCTCCGCCAGACGGGTAGCCGCGCACGAGCCTGAACTTCTCGTCGAACATGTCAGCCGCCGGATGGAAGTCAACGAGAACGAAACATCCGCCGGGTTCGAGCACATCGGAGATACCCTCGGCCCATGCTTCGAGGTCGGGGAGCCAACAGATGACACCGTACGAGGCGAAGATAGCGTCGAAGCGACGGCCACTCTGGGCGGCTTCGTCCAGCCAGTCGTAGAGGTCGGCACGCTCGAAGGCGGCGGGGATTCCGGCTTTGCCGGAGAGTTCGCGGGCGGTGGAGATCGCGGCGTCGCTGATGTCCACGCCGGTGACATCTGCCCCGAGCCGGGCCAGGCTCAGGGAATCGCCGCCCGAGTTGCACTGGAGATGAAGTAGTTTCTTGCCCCTGACATCTCCAAGCAGCCCGCGTTCTTCCGGGAACAGGGTACTTCCACCATCGCGCAGGAAACCAGCGAGGTCTCCGCGATGGCTGTCGTGCGCGATGGCGACAGCGTTCCAGGAGAGCCGGTTCTGTTCGCGGAGGTTCCTGTCGCTCGTGTATTCGCAAGCCTCCCGCAATACGTCCAGGAATCCGGCGGCCGTGTCGTCCCAACGGGGGAGTTCCCTGGCCCGCTCGATGGCGGCTGCGGACATTCGGCTTCGTATGGAGGCATCGTGCAGGAGGAGATCCAGAACTTCCGAGAGCGCTTCCACGTCCCCGGTCGGAACCAATAGCGCGCCATCATCGCCGACCAGTTCGGGGACGGGTCCCGCGTCGCAGGCGATGATCGGCAGCCCGTGGGCGAGCGCCTCAGCGAAGACTATGCCGTAGCCCTCGTAGCGAGACGGCAACGCGAAGAGATCTGCAGCGGCGTAGGCTTCCGCGAGCGCCGCGTCGTCCACGGGACCATGCACGGCGATGGAAGAATCGGTTGTGGCGGAGATGGCATCGCGGACGGAGGCCGTGTATGCGGGGTCGGCGTTCGTCTCCCCGATCAACTCGAGAATGGCATCGGGTCTTTCGCGCGCCGTCCATGCCAGGACGAGATCCAGAATGCCTTTGCGTGGGATCCACTGCGCGACGCAAAGAACACGTATCCTGCCATCTCCACGAACCAGCGGACGGGCCTCGGCCAGCGCCAGACGGTCGAAGCCCGGCGGCACGACACGGACGCGACCAGCGGGAACGCCCCGTCCTTCGAGGATGGATCTCCCGTGCCCGCTCACGCAAACGAGGAGGTCCGAGCGAAGTAATGGTTTCTCGAATTCCTTTTCAAGATCCTCCGCAGCAGGGTCAGCGACACCAGGCAGCTCGTGGACCATCGCCACCACGGAGCGTACCTCACGCCAGCGTTCGAGGTGCGGGGCGCAGACGATCCTGGCTAGGGCGTCAACGACGATCACGTCGAAATCCAGGGGATCGAGGAGGTCTCCGAGAATCTTCGCCGCCTGTTTCTGCTCTTCCGGTAAAGCTCCGCAAGAGATGATCTCCTGGACCTCGACGCCCATCCGCCTCAGCCGAGCAAATACCTCCGCGTGATAGAGATATCCGCCTGTCCGGCGTTTCGTGTCCCCGACGGTGACGAATGCTACGCGCAACGTCCCTCAGTCGAGTGGATCTTCGCGGGCTGCGTACACATCTTGCGACTCCCAGATGCGTACCGTGAGGGAGGTGAGATCCCGGTTTTGCAGACCCGGCGCAATCATTTCCCAGCAGAATTTCGCCACGTTCTCGGCGGTGGTGTTCGTGCCGGCGAGGCCGGGCACCTCGTCGAGGTCGCGAAAATGGAGGGAGGCGGCGAGCCCGTCCACGGCTTCCCGAAGCTCCCCGATATCCATCAGGGTCCCGTCATCCTTGAGGTTTTCGCCGCGAACGATGACCTCCATCCGGTAGGTGTGACCGTGGGTCCGCGTCGCCGGCCCGAAGTCCCCGACCAGGCGATGGGCAGCCTCGAAACTCGCCGCCACGTAGACTTCGTACAATTCAGCCTCCTTCGCCGTGATCCAACACCACCTGCACCGTCTCCCCAGGACGCTCGTCCACCAGCCGGTAGGCCGCTGCCGCTTCCTCGAACGGGAAACGGTGGGACACTAGCCGTTCCGGGCGCAGCCTGGGGAGCAGGTCGAGGACAGTACGCGTGCGCCTGGCGAGATCCCAGCGCGGCGTTAGCTCCGGCGGTACACGACCAACCTGCGAGGAACGCAGCCGCAGCCTGCCCCGATGGAAACGTCCGCCCAGGTCGAGCGCCACGGGTTTGGTCCCGTACCACGAGGCGACGACTACCGTTCCTTCTTCCATCGTGGCGTCCACGGCGCTCCGCAGCGCCGCGGGCGAGCCGCTCACCTCGACCGTCACGTCAGCGCCGCGCCCTTCCGTAGCCTCGAAGATGCGCCCAACCAGGTCTTCGCCTGGATCCAACACATCGTCCACGCCAACCTCCAGCGACAGCCTCCGGCGCGCTTCCACAGGCTCGACGGCAAGAACCCGGCCCGCACCAGCTAGCTTGAGGAGCTGCGACACCAGCAGGCCGACCACACCCTGCCCGAAGATGATCGCCGTCTCACCAAGGCGTATGTTCGCATCGTGGACGATGTTCACTGCCGTCTCCAGGTTGGCGGCGAAGAGGCCCGTGGTTGGATTCAGGCTGTCAGGGAGACGCACGGGCATCTGCGCCGGGACTTTGAAGACGCTCTGGTGCGGGTGGTGTACGAAGACGAGGTCGCCGGGTACGAATGCCCCGACGTCCACCCCGGCATCCAGCACGCGGCCGACGGCGGCGTAGCCGAACTTTATGGGGAAGTCGTATCCGCCGACCAGGGTTGGCAGATCTAGCGTAGTATCCGGGGAGACCTCGCCCCTGTAGACGAGCATCTCCGTGCCGTGGCTTATCGCGGAGGCGATGGTTCGGACGCGGACCTCGCCAGGCTCCGGCGGAGCGATGATCTCAAGCCGCAACTCCGCCATTCGCGGCGCGGCGAACCACAGGGCACGGCCTTCGACATCACCGTGGATGGGTTCAGGCGCCATTCGGATATACGACGCGGCTGTCGAAGACCGTGTCCGTGCCGTAGGCCGTCACCGTGGTGTCGGAGAGGGTCAGGGAGTCTGTGAGATCCCGGATGCCAAGGTCACCGACGGCCTCTATGCCGCTGCCGAGTATCTTGGGCGCGACGCAGACGGCGAGCCGGTCCACGAGTCGGCCGCAGAGGAGCGCGGTGATGAGTGCGGCCCCGCCTTCGACCATTATGGAGCGGACGCCGAGCCCGTACAGCTCCCTCATCAGAACGTCCAGGTCCACCCGGCCTGCTGAGTCTTCGGGCAGCAGAAGGATCGTGGCCCCGAGTGAGGTGGCTTTCTCGCGGCGATCTTCGGGTGCGCGCGCCGTGACGGCGAGAACCGTACCCTTCGCGGCCCCATTCGATAGCACGGCGGCCGAGAGGGGAGTACGCAGGGTGCTGTCCACCACGACGCGCAGCGGGTCGCTGCCGGGGACGTGGCGAACCGTGAGGTGTGGATCGTCAGCGCAGGCGGTCCCTGCACCAACAACTACGGCGTCGTGTTCGGCACGCAGGGCGTGGGCGAAACGGAGAGAATCGGGGCAGCTGATCCAACGCGAACTCCCGCCCACGGTGGCCAGGCGGCCGTCAAGCGTCTGGGCGTAGCTAACTGTCGTAGCAGGACGAACTATGGCTTCCTCTCTGAATATCCATGACGGAAGGTTAGCATCTTCCGGCTCAGGGCTGCGCAATATCGATTACTCGCCCCTATACTACGCCTTATGAACCAAAACTCGGAGAACGAGGATCGCATTCTGCTGCATGGCATGGTCTTCCACGGGCGGCACGGTACGCTGTCCGCCGAACGCGAATTGGGGCAGCCCTTCGTCGTTGACGTGGAATTGCATCTCGACCTGCGCCCGGCCGGTCTCTCCGACGACCTGGAGAAGACAGTGGATTACAGCGAGGTCCACAGGCGGGCGCGTGAGATCGTGGAGGGCGAACCAGTGAACCTCACAGAGACCATTGCCGAGAGGATAGCCAGCGAAATCCTCGAAGAACACCCACCCGTCAGGTCCGTGCGGGTGCGGGTGGCCAAACCGCACGTCAGGCTGGAAGATACAGTTCTGGCCGGCTCGGCGGTCGAGATCCTGCGCCACCGCGACGCCCCGGCGTAGCCAGGGGCAGGCCGACGCAAACCACACCAGAAAACGGTGCGTAGGGTACGGTATGCGCGCATCCAGGGATCCAAAACCCCAATCACCCGGATTGACGAAATTCAGTCCGTTCGTGGGATGGAAGGATGTCCGGCCAGTGGCATACTGGTGTGAGGGCAGCGGATCGAGGTCTCCCCGTGGATAACGTCTCCCAACTATCTCCCACGCGCGCCGTTCCGCAGGACGTGACGGAATCCTCGGAGCAGGTGGAAACGCTCACACGGGTCTGTTCGGAAGACCTTATCTCAGCCTTCGGCCTTGGAAATATCCGGGTAGGAAGGGCGGCGCTGGAGAGGATCTCGCACCAGCCCGCCCGGTGGCTCGCGAAACAGATAGCCACGTACGACGAGATAGTGGGCCAGGCCGGACTGGGCGCTGGTGGAACCTGGGCCATGCAGCGAATGGCCCGGCGCGTGGAGGTCGTGGGCGCGGCGGGCGTGCCGCGCGTGGGTTCGGTACTCATAGTCTCCAACCATCCGGGTCTGGCGGACGCCGTGGCGCTTTTCTCGGCAGTGCCGAGGGATGATCTCCGGGTAATCGCAGCAGGGAGGCCGTTTCTCGACGCGCTTCCGAACACAGCCAGACGACTCATCACCGTGACAGAAGCTCGGTCGGGCCGTTCGGCGGCGCTCAGGTCGGCAGCCAGGCATCTCAAGTCAGGCGGCGCCGTGCTGACGTTTCCCGGTGGCCGCATCGAACCAGACCCAGCGGTGCTTCCTGGGGCTGCCGAGGCGCTTGGGCAATGGTCAGGTAGCGTTGACCTCTTCGCCAGGCTGGCGCCGGATCTCACGGTGGTTCCGGCGGTCGTGAGCGGGGTTCTTTCCCCCGCCGCCCTTCGGAACCCCTTGATCCGCATTCGGCGAGGGCGCAGCGATCAGGAATGGCTCGCCGCAACTTTCCAGATGCTCCTGCCCGCCCTCCGCAACGTCACGACACGCGTCGAGTTCGGCACGCCAATCCACGCGGAAGACGTGGCCCGCGTGGGACCGGTGGTACTGGAGGAGGCACGGCGCATGATCGAATCGTTACGGGAACGGTGATGCGGGATCATAGTGGCTCCGTGCCGGATCGGCATCCTCTTTACCGACGCGTGTCACGAATACCCGTGAAGCCACAGCAGGCCACGTAGTCAGGAGGACAAAGACCATGGCAGCCTCACGCACCGATACGGACACAGCGCTGGCTTTCGGCGTCGCGCTGCTCACCATTGCCACGGCGATCATCCACCTGCAACTCAATTTCCCAGACCCAATATTCATCCTCAACGGCCTCGGATATCTCGGGCTGCTCGGTGCTTTGTATCTGCCTTTGCCGAGGCTCGGCGAACACAGAGACATCGTGCGTTTGGCCCTGATCGGGTTCGCATCGCTCACGCTTTTTCTCTGGGTGGCTATCGGGGAGCGCACCACCGTCGGGTACGTAGACAAGGTGATCGAGGTCGCCCTGATCTCGCTGCTCCTGATCGAAGCGCGACGCAGGTAACGGCTACGAGAGCCGATCCGTCCAGCGACGATTTATCTCGCACCGGATGATCTCCCCCGGAGCCGGGTCAAACGCACACCCGTAACGGTCGAAGACTTCCGTCCGCAGGTCACGGTGCAGGCCCACCGCCGTCCACAACGCCTCGTACAGGGCATCGGCCCGGAGCTCGGGAATGGTGCTCGCCAGTCGGGACGCGGTCTCCGGGTTGAGCTTGTATTCCAGGCGCCGGTGGCCTTCGTGGGGAAGTCCGTCTCTCCACGCGAGCAGCGGCAGCAGGGCCGAGCTGCGGATATTGTGTATTCCGTCCAGCGCTTCCCACAGCTCGCCGCGCACGATCTTGCCGAACACGTACCAGCACCACGTCCAGAATCTCTGGTCGAGATCTCGTAGCGCCTCCGGGGGCGGCGGGGGATGAGCCAGGCCGGCGGATCGGGACACCACTATACCTGCGCCAGAAGTGTCCTTTAGTACAGAGCATCCGCCCCACTTCCAACCGGACGAGAGGTCGGATTCCCGATAGTACATGAGATCGAGCTTGACCGGTCCCCGGTAGACGACGATTTGATCCGTAGAGCCTCCGGGAACAGGGTTCACGACGAAACGGAAGAGAGGGTTTCCCGCTGCCTCCGCAGCAGTATCCCGTTCCGCGAACACGGCGTCGAAGTCATCATCCCGCGCGACGATGTATAGGTCCACGTCAGAGTAAAAATCCGGGGCGCCACGCGCGAGCGATCCGCCCAGGATCAAGGCAACCACCCGGTCATCGTCTTGGAAATGGGCAACGGCACGTTCCAACACCCCACGATGCTCCGGCAATCCTTCGAGGTTGGAGACGCCGCGCGGGATCACGCCTATGCCACCCACCGCCAGGTCGCGAACATTACGGCAAGGGCAAGACCGAGGCCGACGCTCACGACGAGCCATGTTACAAGCGCAACCCGGCTACGCGAGAGCAGGTATCCGAGTACCAGAAACACAGGGAAAGCTCCCAGCACGAAGCGCGGCTGGCTCATAAGCGGAAACACCGAACTTGGCGTGAGGACGGGCAAGAGAACGAGGATCATGGAGAAGAGCGAGAGCCCCGGTGGGAGTTTGAAGATGCCAACGGCCATGACCGCGAGGAAGAGGATCAGGAACCCAATGTTCAGCACGTTGGATGCTTCGAGCGCCGGGCTCGCGTCAGGGCTCAGGAACAGCGTTGCCGGGTCGAGCAGGTACTTTACGCCATCCCAGCCAGCCTGCCATGCGTCCCTCGCCGTCGTGATGGGGCTGGTAAGCTCGCGGCCCCAGTACTCTCCCTGCTGGCGCACGAACACGAGCGGGTCCCCGAATCGCGCCCACAGAAACGCCGCATACGCGGCAAGCCCCAGAGGGACAATAGCCAGCCCCAGAATCCCCCGCGCCCCGAACTCCCGCCGGTGCCGCACCCACTCCAGGCAGAGCGGTATCAGGAGGAGAATGCCGAGGTTGCGGGTCGCTGCGGCGAGCGCGCCGAGAACCCCGGCCAGCAAAAGGTCGCGCCTCACGTAAGCAGCCCAGATCGAACCAGCCGTGAGTGCCAGAAACAGCGCCTCCGTGTACACAGCGTTCATAAAGAAAGTAGTAGGGAAGAACGCGAGCGCCAGCGTGGCGGCGCGGGCGGCCCGGACATCGAAGAGCTTCTCCGCGATGCGGTAGACGAAGTACAGCGCGAAGAAGGTGGCCGCGAGTGAGATCGCCACCCCCCACACCGCAGGCCCGCCCCCGATGTTCGTCCCGAGCCGCACGAGCAGCGGATACAGCGGGAAGAAAGCAGTCGAGGCGGGGGGCCGCGCACCATAACCCTCGGTGGAGATCTGCGCGTACCACGCCCCGTCCCAATGCGCCCAGTAGTTCAGGATGCCAGGCGGTTCCAGTGGGTCTCCCGCCGGCTCAGCGCCAGGCAGAAAATTCGCGGCCAGGGCCCCCGCCGTCAGGAACAGCAGGCGCGAAAATACGAAAACTACAAGTACGAAGGTCCAGGCGCCGGACTTAGTATCGGAGGTTTGGGCCACGGCTTATCGCAAACCAGGCGCCGCAGAAAGCCAGGACGGCGATCAGAAAGACCATCCCTAGCGTCGGGTACGGGTTGAGGTCGGAGATGCCCAGCGTGGCGTAACGGGCTGCGTCCACTGTGTAGAAGATGGGGTTGAAGAAGGTCGCCAGTTTCAGTATGTGGGGCAGCATCCCGACGGAATAGAAGACGCCGCCGAGGAACGTCAGCGGTTGTATCACGACGCTGGTCAGGAAGGATATGTGTTCTATCCGGGTGGCGAGCGCCCCGACCATCGTGCCGATTGAAGAGAACGCGAATGCCGCGAGAATCCCAATCAAGATGAGCAGCAGCGGGCTCTCGACGCGGATACCGACGAACGGGATGCCAACCAGGAAAGTACAGGTCCCCATCACCACGCCCCTGAGCGTCCCACCGAGGGAGTAGGCCAGCGCGATCTGCAAATCGCTCATCGGGCTGATGAGCACCTCATCTATGTAGCGCTCGCGCTTGGCGTCGAAGACCGACCACGAGGAGTTCATCTGCGAGTTGGTGACCAGGCTCATAAGGGCTATGCCTGGCAGAATATACTCAAGGTATGGGATGCCTTCTATCTCCTTGATGCGCGTGCCGAGCGCGATGCCGAACACGACCAGGTAGAGGAGGGACGTCAGTATCTGTGGAACGATGGTCTGCATCCAGACGCGGGTGAAGCGCAGTATCTCGCGCGAGAGGAGGGTTCGGAAGGTCCTGTCAGTGAGCAGCATGCCCGATCACCTTCATGTATACCTCCTCGACGTTGCCCGCCCCGTATCGCTCCTTCAATTCATCGCTACTACCCTGATCCACGATCCTGCCCCCGTCTATCAGCGCGATCTCATCACACAGCGCCTCGGCTTCTTCGAGATAATGCGTGGTCAGCAAAATAGTCATGCCGCCCCGGTTCAGCTCCCTGACGAAGCCCCACAGGCTGTAGCGCAACTCAACGTCCACACCGGCCGTCGGCTCGTCAAGAAAGAGCACAGCCGGGTCGTGCATGAGGGCGCGGGCAAACATTACCCGCCGCTTCATGCCGCCGGAGAGCGTGTTGGTCCGCTGGTCCCGCTTCTCCGTGAGTTCGAAACGCGCCATCAGCTCTTCGGCCCGTACCTTCGCCTTGTTCTTCGGGACGCCGTAGTATCCGGCGTGGAAGATCAAGACTTCACGAACCGTGAGGAACTTGTCGAGGTTGATCTCCTGCGGAGAAACCCCGATCATGCGCCGAGCCTCCCGAAACTCCCTGAAGGCGTCCTTCCCATAAACCTCGACGGTCCCTGAATCAGGCCGCGCCAGGCTTACAACGCTGTTTATGAGCGTAGTCTTGCCAGCCCCGTTCGGCCCGAGCAGCCCGACGAACTTCCCGGCCTCGACCTCCAGGGAAACCCCGTCGAGCGCCGAGACTCCATTGGAGTACGTCTTCCTGAGATCGTCTATCTTGAGGGCAGGTACACCGTTTGCGGGGGGGCTGCTCACCGGAGCACCTCCACAGCCGCGCGTTCCCCCGAGAGCATCGCGCCGTTTATAGATGAATCCTCCGTGTACTCGCCCGCCAGCACGAGCCCAGGCGTGGAGGTCCGGTTCCGCGGGAGCCCACCGTGTACGCCGGGCGGCTGGGCGAACTGGGCGAACTGGATGCGGTAGGCGGCGAGCGGTCTGAGATCCGCATCCGGGTACCAGCGCGTTATGTCCTTGATGCCGCGCCGGAACAGGCTCTCGTCCGGCGCATCCATCACGCCGAGCGCGACTGCGCACACCAGGCTCTCGCCAGGTGGGGCGTAGCTTTCGGAGATGTTGCTGATCTCCACCACGTTGTTGAGGAATCCTCTCTCGTCGCCGTTGAGCAGTATCTTCTTGCCTGTCCCGAGCCCGCCTGATGCGTAGTACAGGCAGGTTTGCCCGACCGATTCTTCTGGCGCCGGTACACCGGCGAGCCGGTTCGCGGCCAGGGCGTCGGCCGCGAGAACCACGGCGTCAGCCTCGTGCTCCGTTCCGGCGGCCCGCGCGCCCGTTACCCGCTCCCCATCCCGGAGCAACTCCTCGACCGGGCTATTCAGGCAGATGGCGTCTTCGGGCAAGCGGGACGCGAGTTGCTTCGGGATCTCACCGATCCCCTGCGCCGGTACCACAGTATCGCCGCCGGAGAGCATCCTGAAGGTGAATCGCAACACGCGGGATGATGTTCCCAGCTCGCGGTCGAGGAAGATGCCGCCGTAGAACGGCCTGAAGAAGCGGTCGAGTATCCTCTCCGAGAACCCGAATCCTCTCAAATACTCCAGGCTGCTAACGTCCGCGTAGTCATCCCCTGCAAACTCGCCAGCGGACTCTGTGCCGTCCCGCTTCGCGTCCGCAACGAGCCTGAGGGTGCGGAGTTTGTCCCCCGTGGTGGCAGCGTCCGAGAAGAGCGAGGCCGCGAGCGAACCGGGATCCCGCCTCGGGTCGGAGAGCACGCTCCGCTCACGGCCGCGGTGCACCACCGCGCCGGGATCGAAGGCCCGAAGGTCTAGCGACGCGTGATCCAGATGCCGCCTGGCGGCCGGATATGCCGTGAAGTACACCTGGAAACCCCTGTCGAGCAAGAACCCATCCCGCTCGTCAGTGCGCACCCTGCCCCCGACGCCGTCTGACGCCTCGAACACGGAAACGTCGTTCCCACGCTCAGCCAATACTTTTGCACAGGTGAGGCCGGCAAGGCCGGCCCCGATGACGATCACTCTCATACGTCGGAAGAGTTTAGCGCATGAAAGCGCGGAAAAATAATTCCCTCATCCAGAAACCGGACAAGAGTCCACAATCTAAGG
Organism: Rubrobacter sp.; assembly: GCA_013695335.1. GTDB lineage: Bacteria > Actinomycetota > Rubrobacteria > Rubrobacterales > Rubrobacteraceae > JACDGB01. Next base: position 1,957 of record JACDAR010000265.1, on the reverse strand, counting down.
TTCGTTATCGAACTCCAGCCGCACCCTGTACTCCCCATCTAGCATCAGCGCGGCGGAGAAAGGTTTGCCCGCTTTGCTCTTGAAACCCTTCAACTGGCCGGTTCTTCCCTTCGCCAGAAGCTGCTTCGCCTGGGCCTCGCTCACACGCTTGCCCGAGACAGTCTTCCAGATGGCGAACTTGCACCCGCTCTCCCTCCACGCCGAGCACCCGAAAGCCTTCTGCGTCCCCACCACGGGCGAGCCGCATTTCGGGCAATCTCCGAGCGACTCGCCGGAGGGTTTGTCTACAGATGCGCCACCGGAACCGTTCGCGCGCCGGGATTTTGCGCCGCGCTTGCCATTGCGCTTTGCGGGGGCTGCGACCCGCTCGCCTTCTTTGGAGCGGGCCTCATCGACCAGCTTGCGGACAAAATCTCCGATGTCGGACATGAAATCGGAGCGGGTCTCGGAGCCGTGCTCCATCTTCGCCAGGCGTTCCTCCCAGCGGGCCGTGAGTTCGGGGGAGGAGATGCGGCTGTCGCCGAGAAGCTGGATCAAAGCCCGCCCTTTCTCTGTCGGCACCAGAATCTTCTTCTCCCGCTCCAGATATCCGACCGAGATCAAACGTTCTATCGTCGCCGCCCGCGTGGCAGGCGTCCCCAGCCCCGAGTCCTTCATGGCCTGCCGCAATTCCTCGTCCTCCACGAACTTCCCGGCCGTCTCCATCGCCCCGAGCAGCGCGGACTCCGAGTAGCGCGGCGGCGGCTTGGTCTCCCCCTCCTTGACAGCGACCTTCGCCACCGCCCACTCCTGCCCGACCTCGATGGGCGGCAACACCGGCGGCTCCTTCTCCCTCCGGCCACCGACCCCGTCCGGGTACAGCGCCCGCCATCCCGCATCCAGAACGACCCTGCCCCGGCTCAGGAAAGTCTCGTCTCGAACCTCGGTCACCACCGTCGTGTTCTCGAAGCGGGCATCAGGGAAGAACACGGCAAGGAACCGCCGCGACACGAGATCGTAGACCTTCTCTTCGTCCGGCGGCAGGTTGCCGGACGATTTCTTGTTGGTCGGGATGATGGCGTGATGATCCGTGACCTTCGCATCGTCCACTATGCGCCTGCTTATGGGGAGTTTGCCAGCTTCGAGCAGCTTCTCCCCGAACGGCGCAAGCTCGGGGAGCGCGCCCGCCGCCTCGACACGTTTCTTCAAACCGCCGACCATGTCTTTCGAGAGATAGCGGCTGGACGTTCGGGGATAGGTGATGAGTTTGCGCTCCTCGTAAAGCGCCTGGGCGGCTTTGAGCGTGCGATCCGCCGTGAAGCCGTATCTGGCGTTGGCGTTGCGCTGAAGTTCCGTCAGGTCGTAGAGTAGCGGCGGTTTCTCCGAGGCGTTCTTCTTCTGCGCCTTCGTGACCGTGCCCGTGCCGCCGCGCACCTTCTCCGCTATCGCTTCGGCCGCCTCTTTTTCCTTCAGGCGGTTCTCTTTTTTCCTGAACCAGACGCCGTCGTAGGTATTCTCTTCGCGGGCGAAACGAGCGTATACCGTCCAGAATTTCTCTGGTTTGAAGTCCTCGATCTCCCGCTCCCGATCAACCAGCAACTTCAGAGTCGGGGTCTGGACGCGGCCGACGGAGAGGACGTTGCCTGGCCTTCCGAAGCGGACTGAGTAGGCGCGGGTGGCGTTCATGCCAACGATCCAATCCGCCTCGCTCCGGCTCTTCGCTGCGTCTTCGAGGGGTTTCATCCGGCGACCGTCGCGCAGGGAATCGAAGCCGTCACGGATGGCCTCGGTTGTGAGGGAGGAGATCCACAACCGCAGCACCGGCTTCCTGCATCCGGCGAGATCATAGAGGTAGGCGAAGATAAGCTCTCCCTCACGCCCGGCATCGCAGGCATTCACCACCTCGGTCACCAAGGGATCTTGCATCAAACCCTTCACCACCGAGAACTGGTCCCGGGTCTTCGCATTCACCTTCACC